>URGY01000105.1 GCA_900547505.1 uncultured Collinsella sp. | reverse complement strand
TAGTCTCGTGGGCTCGGAGATGTGTATAAGAGACAGGAAGGAAGGATGACGCTGGATCTCCTCGCCGGTGTCCGGATCGGTACCGGTGACGGCCTCAACGTCGAGCGGGCTGGGCAGGTAGTCGACGACAGCGTCGAGCAGCTCCTGAACGCCCTTGTTCTTGTAGGCGGAGCCCACGAAGACGAGGTTGAGCTCATTGGCCAGAACACCCTTGCGCAGAGCAGCCTTGAGCTCCTCGACGGTGAAGTCCTCCTCCATGAGGATCTTCTCCATGAGCTCGTCGTCAAAGCTGGCAGCAGCGTCAAGGAGCTCCTCGCGCTTGGTAGCAGCGATGTCGGCAAACTCAGCCGGGATCTCGTCCATCGGCTCGGGGTAGGTCATACCCTTCTCGTCGGCCTTGAAGTCCCATGCAGTCATGGTGACCAGGTCGATGACGCCCCAGAAGTTGTCCTCGGCGCCCATCGGGACCTGAGCGGCCACGGCGTTAGCGTCGAGACGATCCTTCATGGTCTCGATAGCGTTGAAGAAGTCAGCGCCCACGCGGTCATACTTGTTGATGAAGGCGATGCGGGGGACGTTGAAGGTGGAAGCCTGACGCCAAACGGTCTCAGACTGGGGCTGAACGCCGGCAACGGCGTCGAAGACGGCGACAGCGCCATCGAGGACGCGCAGGCAGCGCTCGACCTCGGCGGTGAAGTCAACGTGGCCCGGGGTGTCGATGATCTGGATGCGGTAGTCCTTACCGTCCTTGTTCCAGAAGCACGTGGTAGCAGCGGAGGTAATGGTTACGCCGCGCTCCTGCTCCTGAACCATCCAGTCCATGGTGGCAGCGCCCTCATGGACCTCACCGATCTTGTGGGTCTTACCGGTGTAGTAAAGAATACGCTCGGTCGTGGTGGTCTTACCGGCATCGATGTGGGCCATGATGCCGATGTTACGGGTATCGGAAAGCTTGTACTTAGGCTTAGCCATGTTAGTTCCTTACCTTAACTTACCAACGATAGTGAGAGAACGCGCGGTTGGCCTCGGCCATCTTGAAGACGTCCTCACGCTTCTTGACGGAAGCGCCCAGGCCGTTGGAAGCGTCGAGGATCTCGTTGGCGAGACGCTCGGCCATGGTCTTCTCCTTGCGAGCGCGGGAGAAGTTGACGATCCAGCGGATACCCAGGGCGGTGGAACGACGGGAGTTGACCTCCATCGGGACCTGATAGGTAGCGCCACCGACACGCTTGGGCTTAACCTCGAGCGTGGGCTTGACGTTGTCCATAGCCTTCTTGAAGGTAGCGAGAGCGTCGCCACCCTCGGACTTCTCGGCAACGATCTCGAAAGCGGTGTAAACGATGCGCTCAGCGGTGGCCTTCTTGCCGTCAAGAAGGACCTTGTTGATGAGCTGAGTCACCAGGCGGTTGTTGTAAACGGCGTCAGGCTGAACCTCACGACGATTAGCTGCTGCACGACGCGGCATGTGAAATCTCCTTAAGTGTCTACCGTGCGGCGCTTAGGCGGCACACGGCGAAAGTATCAAAACGTTATCTGGCTTATTTAGCCTTGGGGCGCTTAGCACCGTACTTGGAACGGGCCTGCATACGGTTCTGGACCGGAGCAGCGTCGTAGGCGCCACGGATGACGTGATAACGGACACCAGGGAGGTCACGGACACGACCGCCGCGGACGAGCACGATGGAGTGCTCCTGCAGGTTGTGGCCCTCACCCGGGATGTAAGCAGTAACTTCGATGCCGTTGACAAGGCGAACACGGGCAACCTTGCGAAGAGCCGAGTTCGGCTTCTTGGGGCTCGTGGTGAAGACGCGGGTGCACACGCCGCGCTTCTGGGAGTTGTGCTGCAGGGCAGCGTTCTTGGACTTCTTGGGCACGGAACGACGGCCCTGGCGAACCAGCTGGTTAATAGTAGGCAAAGCGTACTCCTTCTCGAATGATTCCAGCTTTCTGTAAAGTGCAACGGCTTGAATCGAGGGGTCAGCATCCCCCTACGAAACACGCAGTTCGATAGGATACGTGCCGATAGCTGTGTCGTCAACAGACCACGCCGCCGGGCGTATCCCAAAATTGGCATATTTCCGCAAACCCTACACAAAAGGAATCCCCTCCTGTGCGCTTGGGCTGATTCCCGGCCCGGGCGGCCCAGGTTTTAAGTTTGCTGCTCTACAGTCCTGCGCAAGACGGAAAGCACATTAAGTGCTTTCCTTTGCGTGCGGAACTCGCGACAAACTTAACCCCTGTGCCGCCCGGCCCGGGAATCCGGCGTGCTCGTTGGGGCAACGTTCCCTTCCAAATAGGGACAGGTTTATTATGGTCGGTTTTATCTGGGGAAACGTCGCACTCCAGCGTTAATCTGCTCTCATCTGTCGCATGGAAATCGGCGGCGTCTTCGGAAGTATATCGCTCGGTCTAACCGTCCATTTAATGCAAAATGGGCCGCCTCCCCTAGTAGGAAGCGGCCCCAAATCTTACGAATAGACGATGGTAAAGGGTTCCGACGTTTCGGCGCCCCCTGTTGAAGTGCAGCGTGTGCCCTCAAGCGTTACTGAGACCACTTGGTCGACATCAATCAACTTCGTTGGCACCCAGATGTTCTCTCCGCTATTGCGCGTATAAGAAAAATATAAGTTGAACGCCCCTGCGTCGTCATCTTCGATAATCTGCTCCGATCCATCCTCGTAGGTAACCGTCAACTTCTTCGTGACTGCGTCAATGCCCAGATCATCGATGTGCGTCTGGATGGAAAACGGGCTGATCTCGAGAGGCGAGTCATCGGAGCGGAGTTCCTTAGTATCGACGTACGCTCCAACGCTAAACTCGGACGTCGATGCCTCGAACGGCTTCGCATCCTCTCCTTCGCCCTCGGTCCACGAGATATTCCAGGTGACCGCATGTTGAAAACCTCGCTCGCGATCCATAGAAGCAAAGTACATCGTGCCATTAATGACAGTATCGCTTGATGTGTCCTTATCAATGGTGCAGCGTGTATCAGCCCATTCCTCGCCGAAGTTCATGCTGGGCGTGCCGATGCCTTGTTCTTCTTCACCATAGAGAACAAGTTCGCCTGTCTCTGCTGCCGGCTTGTAGTAGTTAACACCATTTGGATTGGACAACGTAAACGTCACGGCACCGCAACCGTTTTTATCGATAGCCATATCATGAATGTCGAGTGTATAGCCGTTGCCCTCGACGGACAGATTGACCTTCTGTACTGAACCCTCCAAGCTTTGGGGCGCGATACCATCACCAAACTCTCTGGTGTAGGTATATTTAGTCCCCGACGAGCAACCTTGAGTCCAGGTAATGGACTCTCCGTTGCCATGGTTTCCCCAGGCAGAGGCAAAATAACTGGAATTGACGACGGCGTAGGCGACCCCTCCGGTCGCCAGCACTCCGGCAAGGCATCCGATCACGGCAACATACAGAGGCTTCGCGTGACCCTTTCGGCGAAGCGGCTCACCAGCAGCGGCATAAAGAACACGGTCAGCAAGATCGCTATCGGCTTGGACGGACTCGAAGGCCTGCTTGATTTGATTGGATTTCACGGTCGCCCTCCTCTAGGATGAATTTGAGCTTCGATCGACCGCGAGCTAAACGCGTTCGAACGGTCGCGGCTGGCACATGCAGTAACTCGGCAATCTCTGAGGTCGAAAAGCCCAGATAGTAATAGAGCACGATGGGAACACGGAATCGCTCCGGAAGTCGCATAACGTCTGACAGGACCGCCTTGGTCTCCTCCTGCGCCGTCGAAAGCGAATCGGCCAGGTTCTCAATATCCTCCACACGCCTCCATGGCTTTCGAAAGAGCGATTTGCATTCATTGATCGTGACCCGGATAAGCCATCGACGAAGATGTTCCCAACTTTCAAAGTTTCCATCGCTTTTAAGCAACTTAAGAAAGACGTCTTGGGCAATATCGTCGGCATCGGCACGATCGCGCAGATACGTCAATGCGATTCGAAACACGACATCCCTGTGATCTTCAACCGCCTGTCTAAAAGCTTGTTCTTCCATAATCACCTCCCGGTGATGCTGATATTTCTTGCTGAGGCCCTCACCATAGATACGCTTTGATCGAACGGATTGTTTCAAATTCAAGCAGGAAAAACCTACCAAAATAAACCCGTCCCTTTTTGGCAAAAGGAATCCCCTTCTGTGCGCGGGGGCGGATTCCCGGAACGGGCCGCCCGCTGTTTAAGCTTGCTGCTCTGCAGTCCTGCGCAAGACGGAAAGCACATTAAGTGCTTTCCTTTGCGTGCGGAACTCGCGACAAACTTAAACAGCGGGCGGCCCGTTCCGGGAATCCGACGTGCTCGTCGGGGCAACGTTCCTCACCAAAAAAGACCCGCTTCCCTGTTGGGAAACGGGTCTTTGGAAGGACGGTTAACGTAATTGGAAATTACTCCTCGTCGTTGTCCTTAGCCTCTTCGGCGTCGTCGGTGTCCACGAGCTGGTTGAGCAGCTCGTCGAGGGAAGCCATGTCCTCGTTGATCGCGCCGTTGGCGGGAGCCTTCTTGTCGTCGATCGGGGCGCCCAGGAGCTCCTCGTCGGCGTCGGCGTGATGCGTCGGAGCGGAGGTACCCAGCAGGATATCGTCCGGACCGTCGGGGCTAAAGACCATCTGCAGCAGCTGCGAGAGGTCTTCCTCGTCGGCAACGTCGTCGTTGTTCTCGAGGATGTAGAGCAGGTCGTGGGCCTCCAGGCCGTCACGGAGCTCCTCGATCGCCTTGGCACCGATACCATCGATGCGCAGCAGATCCTCCTCGGACTTGCCGACCAGGTCTCCGACCGTCTCGATGCCGACCTCGCTGAACTTGTTGGTCCAGCGCTGCGACACGCCCAGGTCGTCGAACAGGTACAGGCGAGCCTTCTCGGCGGAGATGGTGTGGCCGTTGCGGGTGAACGAACCGTCAGCACCACCGAACTCGTCGTAGCCGGCCCAGTCGAGCTGCTGCGGGAGCTGCTCGTCCAGGTCCTTGAGCTCCACAGGAGCCCACTCGGGCAGCGACTTGGCGTTGGGCGAAGCCGGGCCGTCGATGTCGACATAGCCGTCGGCCGTGCGATACGTCAGCTTGGCGTTGGCGTACGGCTTGAGGCCGGTACCGGCCGGGATCTTCTTACCGACGATGACGTTGGACTTAAGGTCGAGCAGGTGGTCGACCTTGCCCTCGATGGCAGCCTCGGTAAGGACGCCAGCGGTACGGATGAACGAAGCGCTCGACAGCCAGGAGTCGATGTTGGACGCGACCTTGAGCGTACCCAGGATGACGGGCTCGGCCACAGGAGCCTGACCGCCCAGACGGGCAACGCGCTCGACCTCGTCGGCGAACTCGTAGCGGTCGACGTACTGACCAAGCAGGTACTTGGAGTCACCGGGGTTGGTGATCTGAACGCGACGCAGCATCTGACGTGCGAGCACCTCGATGTGCTTGTCGTTCAGGTCGACGCCCTGGCTGGTGTAGACGTCCTTGACGCTCTCGACGAAGGTGTGCATCGTCGACTCGATGTCGGTCAGCTTGCGCAGGTTGCGGAAGTTGACGAAGCCCTTGGTGATCTGGTCGCCGGCGCGAACCTCGCAGCCGTCCTCGATCTCGGGCATAAAGCGCACCGAAGCGGGGACGCGGCGCTCGTCGAGGACACGGGTGTGATCCTCGGAGTCGGTGAGCGTCAGCACGTACTCGGACTTCTCGGGCTTAATCGAGAGGTGGCCGGAGTACGGAGCCAGCTCGGCCTCGCGACCCAGGATCTTCTCGTTGACGTTGCCGACGATATCGAACATACGGCTGACCGTAGGCAGACCCTGCGTAATATCGTCGACGCCAGCGACGCCGCCGGAGTGAATGGTACGCATCGTAAGCTGCGTACCGGGCTCGCCGATGGACTGGGCGGCAATAATGCCGACCGCGGTACCGATGGCGACCGGACGACGGGTGGAAAGATCCCAGCCGTAGCACTTCTGGCACACGCCGTACTTGGAGCGGCAGGTGAGCAGCGCGCGAAGCTTGACCTTCTTAAGGCCCGCATCGACCATCTTCTGGATGTCGGCGACCTTCTCGATGTAGCCGTCCTGCTCAAAGAGCACGGTGCCATCGGGGGCCACGACGTCCTCGATGAAGCAACGGCCGACGAGGTCGGTGTTGAGGTCGGTGGTGCCGGGGATGATGAGGTTGTAGGTGACGCCCTCATGCGTCTGTCTCTTATACACATCTCCGAGCCCACGAGACTACGCTGCATCTCGT
>URGY01000104.1 GCA_900547505.1 uncultured Collinsella sp. | reverse complement strand
CGTTGCTGCCTAGGCTAGCCCCTTGTCACACAAACTACCGAAGCCTCAAAAAAGTTGCTGACAATGCGGCCTATCTGCGTATGCGCGCTCGCGTGCACGACGTGATCGGGCAGCGTCTGTCCATCCTCCATCGTTATTTGGAGGAGGGGCGCCTGGATGACGAGTCACTCGAGCAGATCGACCCGCTGCTGCGCTCAATCGCTGCCGATCTGCGCGGCGGGGGCGACACCGAACCGGCAGAGCAACTGGGCGATATCGTCCATGCCTTTGGCCTGGTGAGCGTGCAGATCGATGTGGAGGGCGAGCTGCCAAGCGACGCGCGTGTCGCCGCAGCCTTTCTGCAGATTATCCGCGAGGCCTCGACCAATGCCACCAAGCATGCGCAGGCGCATCGGGTCCACGTGCGTCTGTGGCAGGAGACGTCGGAAGACGGCGCTGTTGCGCGGATGGTCGTTTCTAACGACGGCGCGCCTGCACCCGTATCGTATCGCGAGGGAACGGGTATCCCTGGTATGAGGCATGTCGCACAGAATCTGGGCGGCAGCCTGGAAGTCCACACCGCCCCGCCCTTTACGCTTGCGGTGTCCATCCCGCTCGCCTCCAATGCCACGGTCCAAAGGAGAAGCTCATGATCCGCGTGTTAATCGTCGAAGACCAGGCTATCTTGCGCGAGAGCCTCGCGCGCTCCGTCGGTGACCAGCCCGACATGACCGTTGTCGCCGCGATCGCCGACGCCTCGGATGCCTTGGACGTTGTACTCAAGGAGCGTCCGGACATGATACTGATGGATGTGTGCACCGAGCACGATTCCAACGGCATTGTGGCGGCGGCGCGCATCAAAGAACAACTGCCCGAGTGCCGCGTCATTATCATGACGGGTATGCCCGAGATCACCTTTGTGGACCAGGCACGCGAGGCGGGCGTCGACAGCTTTGTGTACAAGAACGTCGGTATCGATGAACTGTTCGCCGTGATGCGTTCCACGCTGGCGGGCTATTGCACGTTTCCCAAGCCGCCCGAGAGCATTTTTTCGGGCACGGCGGCACTCGACGATGTCGAGCTGTCGATTTTGCGCCTTGCCTGCGAGGGCAAGAGCCGCCGCGAGATCGCGGCCGAGCTGTTTATGAGCGAGGGCACCATCAAACGCCGCATCTCGGAGATTCTCAATAAGACCGGCTACGACAACATCATGCGCCTGGCCGTGCACGCAGTAACGGAGGGCAGCATCGTTCCCAACATGGAGCGCTAACGCTCGTTACGCATCGGCATAAAGCGGCGGGGCCGCAGGATCATTTCCTGCGGCCCCGCCTGGCATGTGCGCGGATATGTCCGCCAATCCGCGGCTATCGGTGTCTGCCGTTACGCGATGGTTGCGCTGTAAGAGGCGACGTCCTCGTAGGAATCGGTCAGGTAGGCGTCGATGCCGATGGTCGTGTTGACCAGGTCGTCAAGGCTGTCAAGCTCGCCGCTCGAGAACGTGAATTCCTCGGTGGCGCTGGTGCCGGGCATCAGGTTAGCCGAGAACCAGGGTTCCTTCATGGTGCCGTTGACGTTGGTCTTGCCGGAAGGAGCGTAGAAGGTCAGGTCCTTGTCGCTCTTGTTGGTGATGTTGACGACAAAGCCGATGTCGCCCCAGTCGTCCTTAAATTTCTCGGTGATGGTGATGGTGCACAGATCGTCATCGGCGACGGTGACGGCGGGGGAGATTTCGACACTCTGGACGTCGTCGTCTTCGACGGCCTCATCGACCTCTTCTTCCTTCTCGGCCGCCTCGCGATCCTTCTTTACCGTGCCGGACAGATCCTTGTCGGACTTGGTAAAGACAAGATTGCCGTCATCTTCTTCGAGGATGAGTTTGCCGTCCTTGAGCTTCATGTCGTGCGACTCATCTTCGGCGGTGATGGTTACGGTGGTGGCGTCCTTTGCCTCCCATTTAAGGTCGACGACTTCAAGGAACAGGTCGAGGGCGCCTGTACCGTCCTCATCGAGAATCAGGACGCAGTGGACACCCCAATCCTCGAGCATCTTCATGTACTCATCGGTCAGCTCTTCGCCATCCACGGTTCCACCCGAGAGTTCCCAGCTGCCGACGAAGTTGGCCTTGGGGTCTTTGCCGCCGCCGCTGCAGCCCGTCAGGGCAAAGGCGAGCGCCAGGACGCATGTCAGAAATGCGAGTACGGACTTTTTGAACGTTGTCTTCATGGTGTCCTCCTTCTTGTGTGAAAACCCATAGAAGCAAATGCGGGGGTGGCGGATCCCCCGCCAATTACCAGATAGAGGGGCTAGGGCCGGGGCGTTCCGCAGTTGCTGCAGAATTTGCCGCCGTTTTCGCTACCGCAGTTGGGGCAGAACCACTTGGCCGGTGCCGGTGCGGGTGCGGGACTACCGCACTCGGAGCAGAACTTGCCGGTGTTGGTGGCGCCGCAGCTGCAGGTCCATGCGCCGGTCGCAGGTGCGGCAGCGGGTGCCGGTGCGGGAGTCGGAGCCGGCTGCGGGGCGGCCTGCTGCTGTGCCTGGCCGGCGGCGAACAGCTGGCTGGCATTCATGCCGCCCATGCCACCTGCCATGCCCATGCCCATAAAGCCGGCCATTGCGCCGTTGGGGTTAGCGGCCGCCGCGCGCATCGCGTCGCTCTGGGCGCTGGCGATGTTGGCTGCTGCCATGGTGGGATCGCGCATGACCGCGGCCTTCTGCAGGTCCTTGATCATCTGCTCGTCCTCTTGCGAGGCGGCGATGGAGTTAACGCCAAAGCTCACGATCTCGACACCACGCAGGTCGCGCCAGTCGGCCGAGAGGACCTCGTTGAGCGCGCGGGCGAGCTCGGTGGTGTGGCCGGGGATGGCACTGTAGCGGATGCCCATCTCCGAGATCTTGGCAAAGGCGGGCTGCAGGGCGGTGAGCAGCTCGGACTTAAGCTGGCTGTCGATCTTGTCGCGCGTATAGCTATCGGTCACGTTGCCGCATACGTTGGTGTAGAACAGCAGCGGGTTGGTGATGCGGTACGAATACTCGCCGTTGCAGCGCACGGAGATGTCGACGTCCAGGCCAATGTTGTTATCGACCACGCGGAAGGGCACGGGCGAGGCGGTGCCGTACTTGTTGCCGATGATCTCCTTGGTGTTGATGAAGTAGACGCGCTGGTCCTTGCCCGCGTCGCCGCCAAAGGTAAAGCGGCTGCCGATATTGGCGAAGGTCTCCTTGATGGAATCGCCCAGGTTGCCGCTAAAGACGCTCGGCTCGCTGCCGGTATCGAAGACGAACTCACCGGGCTCCAGCGCGACTTCGATGATCTTGCCGTTTTGCACCACGAGCATGCCCTGGCCGTCGTTGACGGCGATGACCGAGCCGTTGGAGATGACGTTGTCCTCGCCGCGTGCGTTGGAGCTGCGGCCACCGGTGCGTTTGCTGCCCTTGCAGGCCAAGACGTCGGCAGGCATCGATTCGCAGTAGATAAATTCCTTCCACTGGTCGGCCATGACGCCGCCGGCAGCTCCCAATCCAGCTTTCAAGAGTCCCATGGTGATCTTCCTTTCTCGTCAAAGGCCGGGTGGTATTGGTTGGATTGCCTAGTCGTCCTTGTCGTCTTTCATGACAACGGTGGTCTCGGTGTGGCTGAAGGTGTCGTGCTTCTCGGTCAGGTCGAGCTCGCCGCAGTACTCGTCGGCGTGGGTGGCCTCGTTGGCCGTCTTGAGCTGGCCTACCAGTAGTACGTTTCCGATAATCACGATGATCAGCGGCGCGATGACGTTGATGAGGATGCCCTCGATATCAAAGGTGAGGTAATCCGGATCGAAGGCGTATTCCCCCATAAAGAGAATCTGGGAGAGGATAAATCCGATCACGAAGAACAGCACCGAGGCGATGGCGAGCTTGGGCTTGGAGCAGGGGAGCTCGCCGACCAAGCGGCCGGTCTGGCCGTTCATGGCAAACAGGTAGCTCTTGCCGTTCCACGAGGTGGAGAGCATCCAGACGGGGAACAGGGCGTAGTCGCTGTCTTCCCAGGTGTAGTCGAGCTGCTTGCTTTCGACCGTGGCATCGTCGTATTCGTCGACGACGGTCTCGCGCAGGGCCGAGATCGTGCTTTCTTCCATACGGCGCTCGGCGCGCGCCTTGCAGGTCTCGCAGTTCTCGTCGTAACGGTTGGCGATGTAGCCGGGCATATATGCGACCGAGAACGGACGCAGTGCGTCGTAGTCAAACGGCTCGATGGCGTCCATGTGGCCGTCGGGCATCTTGGACGATCCGTCGACGGGCACGCGCTTAAACGAGATATTGCCCTTGCGATAGGCATCGTAGTGGTCGGTGGTCGTGACGGTGCGGTCGGATTCCTCGGTCACGGTCTCGTTGGTCGCGTCAAAGTATACTTCGCCGTCAACGCGGGCGCCGTAGAGCCAAAACGGCACGTAGACACCTTGGACCTCGTCGATGTGGTTGCCGGTGACAAAGCTCTTGGGCAGCAAGATCTTGCCCTTGTAGTGTTCCTTGAGTGCGGCCGTGACGTCATCGCGCCCGAGCTTAAACGGAATCACCAGGTCGGGCGAGAAGTCGCCAGAGAGCTGGCCGGGCGCCACGGCGGAGTTGCCGCAGTACGGGCAGGTGGTGACGGCGACGGTGCCGTCGGACACGAGCTCGGCGCCGCACGACGAGCAGATGTAGCCGGCGTTTTGGGCGAGTTCCTGCACCGCGTCGTCGGCGACGGGCTTGGGCGTTGCGGCTGCTGCATCGGCTTTGGCATCTGCCTTGTCCTGGCGCTCGCGATAGAGGGCCTCGACTTCTTCGACTTCAAAACGAGAATCGCAGTAGTCGCAGACGAGCTTTTGCTCGGCACTGGCAAAGTGAAGGGGGCCGCCACACGCGGGGCATTGATAGTTGATGCTCTCAAAGGCCATGATCGGTCCTTTCGCTGCCGGAGGCTATGCGCCGATGGCGCCGCCGCAGTATTCGCAGCGCCCGCTGGCATCGGGAATGGTGGTGGCTCCGCAGAAGGGGCAGGTCACCGCGGTCTTGGGGGCTTTGGCGGCCACGACGCTGTCGCGCGTCTCCTGGCGCAGCTGCACCAGCGCATCGCGGACTTCGGTTGCCTGGCGCTTGGCCTCGCGATATTCGATGGAGCCGCGCTGATCGATGGTGGAGTCGTTCACGCGCAGGTTGATCTCGGTAAAGTACGGCGTGTTGACGTGGATGGTCAGATTAAAGTCGTAATCCAGGTCGTAGCGCGGCGGGTTGTAGCTCTCGCGCTCGCCGTCCTTGGTCTCGCGATAGATCTCGGTGCGTTGCTCGTCGATATCCATATCGCAGCCGAGTACCTGCGAGAACTCGATGATGTCGGGATTGGCGTCGCGCCAGCGGCTCTGCGAAGTGATGATCAGCAGGCCCGCGTCCTCATCGAGCATAATATTGGTGCGCCCGGCAGAAAGCGTGCGCGTGGGGTTGAACGAAGACAGGCGTTCGGCGTTGGCCTCGCGGTAGGCGAGTTGCTCACGGATATCGTCCGCGGTGCTGGAGCGATAGCCGTGAAAGTAGGGGGAGAGCTTGCCGGCGCACTCTTTGCACAGGTAGCCTTCATTGATTTTTGTCTTACCTAGAAGTCCCAGCTCGGTACCGCAAATCGCGCACTCTTTCTTCTCGAACATCTTGTCAAAGAAGCCCATGGCTGCCTCCCATCAACAGGTAGCGTGTGTCACTTTTGATGATGGGGGAGTGTGCGATTCTTCGCGATACCCAGACGGCTCAAGGAGTCTCCACAACTGGGACACATGGCCCATTTTTGACTAGTCGTTGGGGACGTTCTCAAACGACTAGTCGCGGGGGACACTCTTCGGCCACTCATTGGGGACGTAATTAAATGAGTGGTAGTTGGAGACACTCCTGGCCGAGCTAGAGGCCGCGCGTGCCCCTTCTGGTCCATGAGGCTCAAAACCGCGGTGTGACGTGAACGGCTGGGGTCAAATTTGCAGCATTTCAAGCCTGGCTTCGATATTGAGACTGGTTCTTTATTAAAATAGATTTCCAGACAATTGAGCGGCTGGGGGTTAACTATGAGGGGCATGGGAGACACAACCGCATATTTGCGTCGGGGCATTCGGGAGATTATATGCCTGGCGCTGTTCTTCTTCACGTTTTTGGCGTGCGAGTATCTTTTTGATGTGCGCATGGCCGAGTTCGTGTCTCCGAACGAGGTCGTTATTTATGGCTGTCTCTTATACACATCTGACGCTGCCGACGAATAGCCTTGTGTAG
>URGY01000103.1 GCA_900547505.1 uncultured Collinsella sp. | reverse complement strand
GGCGTAGAGGGCGAGCGAGCCGATCAGGCCGATGTTGGGGCCTTCGGGGGTCTCGATCGGGCACATGCGGCTGTAGTGCGAGTTGTGAACGTCGCGGACGGCCGTCGGCACGTTGGTGCGGCGGCTGGAGCCGGACTTGTGGCCGGCAAGACCGCCAGGGCCGAGTGCGGACAGACGGCGCTTGTGGGTCAGACCGGTCAGGGGGTTCGCCTGGTCCATGAACTGCGAGAGCTGCGAGGAACCGAAGAACTCCTTGATGGAGGCCACGATCGGGCGGATGTTGATGAGCGACTGCGGGGTGATCTCGTCGATGTCCTGGGAGCTCATGCGCTCACGGACAACGCGCTCCATACGGCTCATGCCGATACGGAACTGGTTGGCGACGAGCTCGCCGACGGTGCGGATGCGGCGGTTGCCGAAGTGGTCGATGTCGTCGACCTTGAAGCCCTGCTCGCCGGCAGCGAGGGACAGCAGGTAGCGCAGCGTCGCGACGATATCCTCGTCGGTGAGCACCGTGACCTCTTCCTCGGTGGTGAGGTTGAGCTTCTTGTTGACCTTGTAACGACCGACGCGGGCCAGATCGTAGCGCTGCGGGTTAAAGAGCAGGCCCTCGAGCAGGCTACGGGAAGCGTCCACGGTGGGGGGCTCGCCCGGGCGCAGGCGACGGTAAATCTCGATGAGGGCGTCCTCGCGAGTGAGGGCGGTGTCGCGCTCCAGGGTGCGCTTGATCACATCGGAGTTGCCGAGCAGCTCGATAATGTCGTCGTTGGTGACGGCGATGCCAAGGGCGCGCAGGAACATCGTGGCGCTCTGCTTGCGCTTACGGTCGATGGAGACCATGAGCTGGTCGCGCTTGTCGACCTCAAACTCAAGCCAGGCACCGCGGGACGGGATGATCTGGGCCTTGTAGATCTGCTTGCCCGAATCCATCTCGGAGCTGTAGTACACGCCCGGGGAGCGGACGAGCTGCGAGACGACGATACGCTCGGTACCGTTGATGATGAAGGTGCCCTGATCGGTCATCATGGGGAAGTCGCCCATGAAGACGAGCTGCTCCTTGATCTCGCCGGTCTCCTTGTTGGTGAGACGGACGTCGGTCAGAAGCGGAGCCTGATAGGTCATATCCTTCTCGCGGCACTCCTCGACGGTGTGCGCGGGGTCGCCGAACTGATGCTCGCCGAAGGTAACCTCGAGAACATGGTTCTGGCTCTGGATGGGGCTGGATTCCTTGAACGCCTCACGAAGGCCCTCGTCCTTAAAACGCTCAAAGGATTCCCTTTGAACAGAGATAAGGTTGGGGAGCTCCATGGCCTCCGGGATTTTCCCGAAGCTGACGCGCTTGCGCTCAGTGGCAGTGTATGCGTAGGTCACCAGGTTTTTCCTCCTTCACGGAAATGCTCGGTGGGTTGGCGAGGCATAGCTTCGCCAGTTATCGCAACCTAATAGTTTATCAGGTACCGACCGTTGGGCAAGAAAAGCCTTGACGCGATTGAGTTTTTGGAGTAGCAAAGTTTTTCGACAGAAAACACGCAGGTAGATGTATGTATATCGAACATCTGTTCATATATTTTCTGTGAACAGAGAGCCGGCAATCGCAGCTCTTATAAAAAACGGGCGCGAACCGAAGTCCGCGCCCGTAAATGTCGATGCCCGAAGGCTTACTTGCGCATCAATCCGCCGCGCTCGTCGATGGCATCCCAGAAGGCATCGGCAAAGCGGGGGTCGCTTGCAGCCATGAGGGCGTTGGTGGCCATCCAGCCAGAGGGAGTGCCGGTGTCGTAGCCCGACAGCGGGTCGATGACGACGGCATACATGGCCTCGCGGTCGAGCGAACGGGCCATGGCGTCGGTGAGCTGGATCTCGCCGCCCTTACCGGCCTGCTGATCTGCCAGCAGGTCCATGACCAGCGGGCTCAGCAGATAGCGGCCGACGATGTACAAGTTGGACGGAGCAGCCTCGGGAGCGGGCTTCTCGACCAGACCGCCGATACGCCAGACAGCGCCCGGCTCGGCATCGGCAACGCCCTCGGCGCCCTCGAGCGAACCGACGCGCTCGCCGGCGATAACGCCGTAGCGGCTGACTTCCTCGGGCGAGCAAGCAGCGACGGCGATAACCGAAGCGCCACCGTGCTCCTTGGAAACGGCGAGCATCTTGTCGCAGATGTCGCGATTAGGCACAACGTAGTCGCCCAGAAGAACCAGGAAGTTCTCCCCTGCCACAGCGTCGGCAGCAGAGCGAATAGCATGGCCGAGGCCCTTGGGCTCGTACTGATAACGGAAGTCGACCGGCATACCGCCAGCGTGGGCGACGGCATCGGCATAGGCGTTCTTGCCGCGCTCGCGCAGCAGGTTCTCGAGCGAGCGATCGGGCTGGAAGTAGTTCAGTAGCTCGGGCTTACCGGGAGAAGTAACGATGATGGCATCGTCGACCTCCTCGGGATCGAGCGCCTCCTCGACGACGTACTGAATGACGGGCTTGTCGAGCACCGGCAGCATCTCTTTGGGCGTGCACTTAGTGCCCGGCAGAAAACGCGTGCCAAGACCGGCGGCGGGGATGATTGCCTTCATGTTATTCATAGATCCTTTCGCAGGCGCAAAAGCGCCCCATGCGTGCGGCGCACAGCCGCAGACCAAATTGCGATACCCAAGCATCTTACCGCTGGAACTATATGTCGCTACAAGGCAGAGACAATTCTTCAGCAGGTCAACGCAAATTATTGCTCGAATGGTGCAATTTTATTGCCCAACGGCAGGACACCCGATACGACGCAAATCACAGAACATGGCAGTTTGAGCAACCGATGTCGAGGGACCGAAAAACAAAAAAGACGGGGCTCGCAATGCGAACCCCGTCTGCAAAGAAATCTGGCGAGAAAGCCTGATTACTTGAGGGTGACAGCAGCGCCAGCAGCCTCGAGCTTCTCCTTGGCAGCCTCGGCGTCCTCCTTCTTGGCACCCTCGAGAACAGCCTTGGGAGCGCCCTCGACGACCTCCTTGGCCTCCTTCAGGCCAAGGTTGGTGAGCTCACGGACGGCCTTGATGACCTGGATCTTGTTGTCGCCGAAGCCCTCGAGCACGACGTCAAACTCGGTCTTCTCCTCGGCCTCAGCAGCGCCAGCAGCGGGAGCGGCGACAACAGCGGCAGGAGCAGCGGCGGAAACGCCGAAGGTGTCCTCGATAGCCTTAACGAGCTCGGAAGCCTCGAGAAGGGTCATTTCCTTAAGAGCATCGATGATCTCATCGGTGGTAAGCTTAGCCATTTCTAAGTCCTTTCGGTTTCCGTGCGGATGCACGGAGATCAGTTAAAACACGGCGCGAATGCGCCAGGGGTGCGGCGTTGCCGCCGCGGGTGAAAACAGCGACTAGGCTGCCTTCTGCTCGGAGACCTGCTGGATCGAACGAGCGAGACCAGAGGAAACGCCGTTGACGCAAACAGCGATGTCGCGAGCGAAACCGGAGATGAGACCGGCAATCTGGCCGAGAAGCTGATCCTTGGTGGGCAGCTCGGCGATAGCCTTAACATCATCAGCGGAAACGGCCTTGCCGTCGGAGATACCGCCCTTGATCTCAAGGACGCCCTTGGACTTAGCGGAGAAGTCCTTAAGGGCCTTAGCGGCCTCGACCGGCTCGGTCTCGTAGAACACATAAGCGACGGGGCCGGCGAGAATCTCGTCGATCTCGGGCTGCTCCTGGTTCTTGAGGGCGATCTTGACCAGGTTGTTCTTGTAGACCTTCATCTCGGCGCCGCACTCGCGAAGCTGATGACGCAGCTCCTGAGCCTGCTTAACCGTCAGACCGTTGTAGTTGACGACGAACAGACCGGCGTTCTCGGCGATACGGGACTCGATCTCTGCAACCTTGTCGATTTTGTACTGCTGGGGCATGAATTACACCTCCTCGAATTCTTTCCGGGCACGGTCCGCCACAAGGACGTGACGGGGGCATGTCCAAAAAGAAAGCCCCCGCGCTGCATGAGCGACGGGGGCGAGAAGACATATCTACTCGACCACCTCGGCTGGCGGGAAGTCCCATTAAGCTCGCGGGCGATGCCCGTTTGCACCGGCTGTCTCTGGCAGCGGATTCGTGCGTGAACCGAAAGTATTATGGCGGGGACCCCGGCGTCGGTCAACGGAAAACCGGGCTGCACACAATTCCACCATCCGGCACGCTCCGCCGAAGGCCAGGCGCAAGGTTTTCGCTCGGTCAAGTCCTGGCTCGCACGAAGAGCACATTAAGTGCTCTTCGGCTCGTGCGGAATCTACGAAAACCTTGCGCCTGGCCTTCGGCGGCGCGGCCTGCGGTGACTTTGGGCAGCCCGGGTTTTCGTTGGCTGACGCCCCCGCTCATAATGCTTGGGTCGGTGGGCTGATGTGTTGCGTCCCTGAGGGCTACAAGGTTGAAATGAAGGTGGACAGGCGGCGGAGGCCTTCGTCCAGGTTTTCGTCGGAGACGCAATAGCTTAGGCGGATGTGGCCTTCGGTTCCGAAGCAGTTTCCGGGGACTAGGGCTACGTTTGCCTCTTTGATGGCTTTGATGCAGAAGTCTTCGCTTGTTAGGCCGAATTGTTTGATGCTGGGGAAGGCGTAGAAGGCGCCTGCCGGTTCCACTACGTCGAGGCCCATGGCGTCTAAGGCTGCGAGTACGCGCTCGCGGCGGACTCGGTAGACTTTGAGCATGGGGGCTGGGTCGACGGTGAGGGCTCGGGCTGCGGCGTCCATCTCGAAGGAGACGGCGCTCGATACTAGGTATTGGTGAGCTTTTGCGATCTCGGCGATGACGGGGGCTGCGGCTGCGAGCCAGCCCAAGCGCCAGCCGGTCATGGCCCAGGGCTTGGAGAAGCTCTCGATGACTACCGTCTGCTCACGCAGCTCCGGGTGACGCTGGGCAAAGCGCTCGTAGCCATCCACATAGACCAGGCGGTTGTATACATCGTCGCAGACCACGTAGATGCCCGCCTGCTCCGCCACGTGCGCCACGGCGTCGAGCGAAGCCGCGTTGAGGATACAGCCAGTAGGATTGTTGGGCGAGCAGATGACGATGGCCTTGGTCGCCGGCGTCACGCAAGCACGAAGTGCATCCTCGTCAATCTGAAATTGCGCAGGCTCCGTATCCAAAAAGACCGCCTTGGCGTGGTTGGCCACGACGATGCTTTCGTACAGGCCAAAGGCCGGCGTGGGGATAATGACCTCGTCGCCGGGGTTGAGCATAGCCATGAATGTTGCCGACAGCGCCTCGGTCGCACCGTCGGTCAGGATGACCTCATCGGCGGAAAACGTAAGGCCCGCGTCCCCCATGTAAGCAGACAACGCCTCACGCAGGGCGGGGCGACCGTTGTTGGGCGGATAGTGCGTATCGCCGCGGCCCAACGAAGCAGTCACCTCGGCGCTAATCACATCGGGCGTGGGAAAATCGGGCTCGCCGAGCGCGAGCGCGATGCACCCCGGATGCTGGGCGGCGAGCGCGTTAATCCGGCGGATGCCGGAGGGCTTGAGCGTGGCAAGCGAGGTATTCATGGGCAGACGCATGGCGTTCCTTTCGTAAGGGTTGCACTAGGATAGCGCGGCGAGGCACCGCCAGACGGTGTAACCTAAACGGAAACCAACCGGAAAGGAGGCGGCATGGAGACGACCGCACGCGGCGATGCACCAAAAACACTGCAAACCATTGCGTATATCAGTATTCCCAATAGCGCCGATCTTGATTTTTTGCTCTGGGACCTGCAGGATGCCATCGCCGCCTATGCTCAGCTTTCCGGCACCGCACTCCCCCGCCCAGTCGACTTGAAGGCAAATGACGCCGGCAGCGTTGCCGATGGCATCGTGCTGGCCATTGAAGATATGGCTGACGATGAGACGTTGACTGCTATCGAGCAGGCGCTTGAGCGCTTTGGCGGTACGGGAACACGTGTCTATGCCGTGATTCGAGCCGCACAACAGGGCGCTGAGCAGGCGCGTGAAGCCGCCGTTCGTCTGCACAAGGCATGCGAGCGCCATGACCAATTGTGGTGTGGCGGCGTTGCCATCTACGGCGGCAGCGGCATTGCGGCGCTTCGTCGCTCCCCGCGCATGGGACTCTTGCGGCGACCGTTTTCGGAAGCGATGGATAAGCTTGTGGGCGCTGTGCGCATGGGCTGCTCCGTCAAGCATGCACAGCGACTTGGCGGCGGCAATGCCGCCAACGTCGACGCCGACGGCATGGTTTGCGCCGAGCCAGCCGTGCCCGCGCCAATCTGGCGAGGTGCT
>URGY01000102.1 GCA_900547505.1 uncultured Collinsella sp. | reverse complement strand
CGAGATGCAGCGTAGTCTCGTGGGCTCGGAGATGTGTATAAGAGACAGCCTGTAACGGAAAACCACCACAAAGGGGACAGGCACCTTTGTGGTGGTTTTGGCCACGGCAGAGCCGCTAGAGTCCGGCAGGCCAGCGACAGGCGGCCAAGTCGACGTGCATGTCGTCCTTAAACGCCACACCCTCCCCTAGCAAAAGCTCACGTTGAGCATCGGGGCCGCCAAAGGCAAAGCCTTCGCAAATGCGACCGTCGGCAAACACCACACGATGGCAGGGAATCTGGCCGGGGCGCGGATTACTATGCAGGGCATACCCCACGTACCGCGCACTTCGTGGACGACCGGCAAGCAGCGCCACCTGACCATACGTGGCGACCATCCCCTCGGGGATCTGCTCGACCACCTCGTACACCCGTTCAAAAAAGCCCTCAGACGCCATTACTCGCTCCCTTCCACCCGGAAAAGCATAAACCACCACAAAGGGCCTGTCCCCTTTGTGGTGGTTTATGGCAGGTCGGTTAGTTGGCGGGCTGGAAGAAGGCTACGGCTACGGCGCCGGGGCCCACGTGGGTGCCGATGGTGGCGCCGATGGTGTGAACGGGCAGTTCGCCCTCGGTGTGGCCAGCCCAAAGTGCCGCGCTGTCCTCGATATACTTCTTGAGCACCGCATCCGAAAGACCCGTATAGCCGAGCGCCAGCGGCATGGAAAAGTCGATGCCGCCCGCCTTTTCGACCTTTTGGTTCAGCAGGTTGCGGCCGTTCTTGGAACCGCGCGCCTTGCCCAGCTGCACGATAAGGCCGTCCTCGACAGCCACCACGGGCTTTACGTTGAGCAGCGCGCCCACGGCGCCGGCCGCAGCAGACAGACGACCGCCGCGCACCAGGTACTCCAGCGTCTCGAGCAGGCCGATAACCACCACACGGTCGCGCACGGCCTCGACAGCCGCCGCGATCTGAGATGCACTGCGGCCCTCGTCCACCAAGCGCAGCGCATACTCAACCAGGACGCGCTCGCCCAGGGTGACGTTGTTGCTGTCTACCACGAACACGTCGCCACCTGGCGCCTCGGCAAGTGCGGTACGGGCACTCTGGTTGGTGCCTGATAGCTTAGCGCCCACGGTAATAATAACGGCCTCGTCGCCGGCCTCACGCGCCTCGGCGATGGCCTGCGAAAACGCGTACGGGTTGACCTGGCCGGTCTTGGGCAGCTCATCGCGCTCCACGAGCATCTCGTAAAAGCGCTGGTGATCGATGTCGATGCCATCCATGTACACATCGGTGCCAAAGGTGACGGACAGCGGCAAAACGGCCAGTGCCGGGTGCTCGGTCGGCGACATATCGCTTGCGGAATCGGTAATAATGCGGACGGACATAGCGAATCCTTTCTTGCGCAGGTCCCGCGCAGGGAATTTTGACAGCAAGGCCCCGGCACGGTATACGCGCTCAAACAGGGCTATGCAGTTGTTAATTGGAAGCAAATGCCTTGGCGGCCCTACAGCTCGCGCAGGGTGTTGAGAATCGTGCGCAGCGACGCATACATCTGCTCGCGCTGCTCCACACCCATAGCCTTACCGGTGGTATCGAGCACTTCATGGATGATGCGATCGGCCTCGCTCATGCTCTCGCCACCCAGAGCGGTCAGGCGCACCGGAGCACGATACTTAACGGCGGCATCGCCCGAATCGTCGACCTCGACGTAGCCGCCCTCCTCCAGATGCGCGAGCGTACGCGAGACGGCGGCGCGGGTCACGCCTGCCATGCGAGCCAGGTCAGCGCCAGTCAGGCCGTCCTTGCTGCGCTCAAGATAGTACAGGCACATAACGTCGGAGCCCTTGAGGCCCAGCCTTGCGCCCTCGGATGTCTTAATGCGCTGAATCTCCTTGTAGAGCCCGCTGATCAGTCCGACAAAGTCCTCGAAACGTGTCTCGTCGTTCTGCTGCATGGGAGACGACCGCCTTTCGCTTGCATAATGCTTACGGGTAAACATCTTAGTCGCATAAGGCGACACCCGTACCCAAATACCCTATTTGTTAACCCATCAACATAAAAACCACCACAAAGGGGACAGGCACCTTTGTGGTGGTTTTGACCGGCAAGCATGATCCGCAGGCGTCGCTACAGCTCCACGCAGGGATTGTCGCGGGTCACAAGCGTCTTAACGACAACCGTAGCGCCCAGATAACGCTCGAGCAACTCGGCGAGACAATCAACGGCAGCCTGGCAATCCCCCATCCGCTCGGGCTCCACGCACTCAATCGCCAGGAACGCATCGGCCGAATCGTCGGACAGCGCCGTGCGAACGCGGTCGCGCCAGTTCCAGCAGCGGCACACGGCGCCCGCATCGTCGATGTAGGCGAGCTCGCCGGGCAGCGTCGGATCGTCCGTCTCCTCGCCAAGCGGCAAGAACGCATCGCCACCGTCGGTCACCTTCAGGCGAAGGTCTCCCTCGATCGCATGCAGATCCTCGCCTCCCACAGGCAGCGCGTAGGTCAGCGACACCGTGTTGTAAATATCCACCGCGGGCGTAATGTGGCCCACCGGCTTGCCTTTGAGCACGCGTTTGAGCAAGTTCTCGATCGAGCAGCGCACGCCTTTCTTGGTCTTGAACAGACGATAGGCCTCGCGCCATGCCTTGACCGGTGCGTTCTCGCTGATAGTGTCGCTGGTCAGATGACGCTCCGCATCGATATTGGCGCGGTCGAGCAACGCCGCAATCGCATCCACGTCCTCTTGAGGAATCTGAGCCGTAGGCTTCATGCCCTCCACGACCACAACACCGACCGCTGCCTGCGGAAACAGCTCCCAGAATGAATCCTCGGCAATAAAGCTCTTCATACGTGCTCCCTTCATCGTGCGCGCCCGAGCGAGGGCGCCTAAACAAAAAGCGCCCTTACAACGGCCACCTTCAAAGTCCTACGGTGCCGTCACAAGAACGCTTGCGCTGTCCCCATCCGGAGAAGGGGACGATATGTCAGGCGTATTGTAACCCGAGTCATCCACGCGAGCAAAACCACCACAAAGGTGCCTGTCCCCTTTGTGGTGGATATGGACTCGAGGCGACGCTAGTGGCGGAGCCCCAGCAGGCCGCGGCTGCGATGACGGGCCTCGGCGGACACCTGGGCGTGCGGGCCGGCGGCTTTGACGGACTCGGGCAGGTGCGAGTACTTCTTCTCGAAGTTCTCCTCGAACATCACCGCCAGGTTGTGTGCAGCCTCGTCGTAACGAGCGGTGCTCTGCCAGTACTGGCGCGGCACCAGGATGCCGTCGGGCACACCGTGGCACGTTGTGGGAATGTCGACGTTAAAGATGTCGTCGTGCACGAACTCGCTGTCCTCGATGGTACCGTCGAGGGCGCGCGCAACCAGCGAGCGCGTGTAGGCCAGCTCGATGCGATGGCCTACGCCGTAGCCGCCGCCGATCCAGCCGGTGTTGACCAGGTACACGCGCGTGCGGCCGTCGGCAATACGCTCGCCGAGCATCTTGGCGTAAACCATGGGGTCGAGTGGCATAAACGGCTCGCCGAACAGCGAAGAGAACGTGGGCGTGGGCTCGGTGACGCCGACCTCGGTGCCGGGAATCTTAGCCGTAAAGCCCGTCACAAAGTGGTACATGGCGGCGTCGGCCGTCAGACGCGAGATGGGCGGCAGCACGCCAAAAGCGTCGCAGGTCAGGAACAGCACGACACTCGGAGTGGTGCCCATGCCCTTAGTCCACGCGTTAGGAATGTGCTCCACGGGATAGGCCACGCGCGTGTTGTGCGTGATCGAGATGTCGTCGTAGTTGGGTTTGCGATTCTCATCGAGTACCACGTTTTCGCAGATCGCGCCAAAGCGGACAGCGTTGAAGATCTCGGGCTCGTGGAAAGCGTCCAGGCCCTCGCATTTGGCGTAGCAGCCACCCTCGATGTTGAAGATGCCCATGTCGGACCAACCGTGCTCGTCGTCGCCGATCAGCAGGCGCGTGGGATTGGCCGAAAGCGTGGTCTTGCCGGTGCCGGACAGGCCAAAGAACACGGCAGTCTCGTGCGTGACGGGATCCATGCTGGCCGAGCAGTGCATGGGCAGCACGTCGTCCTCGACGGGCAGCAGGTAGTTCATGACGCTAAAGATCGACTTTTTAATCTCGCCGGAGTAGCCGGTGCCGGCGACCAGAATCACGCGTTCCTGGAAGTTGATGACCACGGCGGCGCTGGAGTTGAGGCCCTTGATGGCGGGGTCGCACTGGTAACCGGGCGCTGCGAGCACGCAGAAGTCGGGCTCGCCGGTGCGCGCGATTTCGCGGGCGAGCGGGCGGGCGAGCATCTGCTTGATAAAGAGTGCCTGGCTGGCACGCTCGCAGGCAACGAGCAGTCGACGCGTGTGGTTGCGGTCGGCGCCTGCCATGCCGCGGGTGACGAACACGTCGTGCTCGTTGAGATAGTCGACGATGCCGGCCTTGATGGCCTCATAGCTCTCGACAGACAGCGGGCGGTTGACGGCGCCCCAGGCAATCTTGTCGTGAACATCGGGGGTGTCAACGATAAAGCGGTCATTGGGAGAACGACCAGTGCGCTCCCCCGTCTCGATCACGAGTGCGCCGTTGGATGCCATGCGGCCTTCTTCGCGGCGGATAGCGTGCTCGACGAGCTCCGCGGCGGGTAGATCGACCAGCAGACGGGGCTGATTCTCGGCGGGATCTTCAACGAGCGTAATACCAAAGTTGGACAAAACTTCTGCAGGGGTAACACCAGGCATGGGGCCTCCTTTAAAATCGCGACACGTGGACGCGGCGCGCACTTTACTCACGTAAAGCCCGTTGTACCCGATATGCAAAAACGTTTTTGCGGCAAGGGCGGCAAGCCCGCCCAACGGTCAAAAATCGCAGGCAAGCGGCCTAGTCATTGGGGACGTTCTTAAACGACTAGTCTTTGGAGACGTTCTTGAACAGGCAACATTCAAGGAGTGTCCCCGGATGCCGGCACTTAGGGACGTTCCCAAAGTGCCGGCACATAAGGAACGTTCCCAAGTGCCGACTACTGAATGGCGCCGCCGAAATTATTGAACAACCTGTTCAAAAACACGAGCGAACACCGTCGCGTCTATACTAGAGCGCAGCAATAGAAAGGACTCCGCTTTGAGCATCACGCCCCTCGACAGCATTCGCCGCGCCATCGCCCGCCGCAATGGCGTCGCCGACCCCGCCGTATCAGGCGGGGCGCACGGGCAGGGCGGCCGCATCGAGAACGGCCTCTTCCCTGCCTCCCACACGGCCGAAGAGCTCGCACGCATCCAGGAGCTGAGTCAGCGCAACGCCGGCGGACCCGATAGCAGCCAAGCCACACGTCGCCGGCGCGAACACGATCGGGAGCCCGGCCCCGTCCGCCGCATGGTCAACGCTTGGTGGAACCGTCTGCTCGGCGCCGTCTACGGCGGCGGCTTCTCCATGCAGGAAGCGGAATACGAGGAGCACGCCACCAGTCGCGACTATCTTTGGAACACCCTCGGCACCGCCGTGTGGGGCTTGGCGTTTCCGCTGCTCACCATTGTGTCTACGCAGCTCGTGGGAGCAGAAGAAGCAGGCAAATTCTCCATCGCCTTTGTCACCGGCACGCTCATCATGATCGCGTGCAACTATGGCGTGCGCAATTTTCAGGTCTCGGACATCGACGAAACGACGTCCTTTGCCTCCTACCAGCTCAACCGCTGGCTTTGCGGAGCGCTCGCCCTGGGCTGCGGCCTCATGTACAGCAGCGCCCGCGGCTATGACGCGCAGATGGCCACGATCGGCCTGGGCGTCTACCTGTATAAGGTCATCGACGGCATCGCCGACGTGTACGAGGGCCGCCTGCAGCAGGCCGACAAGCTCTACCTGGCCGGCATGAGCCAAACGCTACGCTCCGTCGGCGTCATCGCGGTCTTTAGCGTGGCACTGTTCCTCACGCGCAGCATGCCCATCGCGGCCATGACCATGGGCATTGCCGCGATTGCCTCGCTCGTGCTGGTCACCGCCCCGCTCGCCCTGCTCGAGACCGAAAAATCACGCCGCATGAGTCTGCGCGAGGCTGGCCACCTGTTTATCCAGTGCGCCCCACTTTTTGGCGCGCTGTTCCTGTTCAACCTAATCGAGAGCATGCCCAAATTCGTGATGGAAGGCACGCTGGCCTACAAGTATCAGCTGTACTTTAATGCACTGTTCTTTCCGGCGCAGGCTATTTTGTGAGGCTTCGGTAGTTTGTGTGACAAGGGGCTAGCCTAGGCAGCAACGCT
>URGY01000101.1 GCA_900547505.1 uncultured Collinsella sp. | reverse complement strand
GGGTATGGGGACTCGTTCGGCCAGACGCGCCGCTGCGGCAGCCGATTCCTTTTCCTCCGTCCCCTTCGGATCACGTGATCTGTTGGGGACGGAGGAAAAGGAATCATTTCGTAGGCCCGTGGCCGCCTTGGAAACCGAATGATGGTACGAGCATCCATTCGGCTTCCAAGGCGGCCACGGGCAGAACGGGGCGAACGGAAAAGAGCGACGGGCGTCTACTCCCCCGCCACGCTCGCGCGCAGCTTGGCGGCGATGGGCTCGGATGTCAGCAGGAACACGAGCATGACCGCGGAGCACGCCAGGCACACAATCCAGGTGCTCGCAAAGGAGCCCGTGGCATCGAACAGCACGCCCGAGACGATGGCGCCCACGGTGCCGCCGACCATCTCGAGCGAGGTAATGGTGCCCGTGACCTTGCCGAGGTCGGCCATGCCAAACTGCTTGGACGCGGCGATGGTAGGCGTGATGGTGCCCATGCACGTTCCGACACCAAAGCTCACAGCGGCGACAATAGGACCGAGGTCCGTCGTCGGGAAGCACAGGGCGACGCAGGCGATAATGCACGCAACGGAGCCAAGGATATTGCCAAAGCGCAGGCCAAAGCGGTCATAGATCGCACCGAGCGAAATTTTGGCGATAACGACGGTGACCATATAGGCCGAAAGCACGGTACCTGCCCACATGGGATCGTGGCCGCCCGTGACGATCTTGGCGCCGTTGACGGTAACACTCGTCATGTTGGTTACCTGGTTGGGCAAGATGGCGCCGTTAACGAGACCCATAAAGAGGAAGGCGACGACGAGCAGCCAAAACGCCGGGCTCTTCTTGATACGAGACCAGCCGACGCTAACCTCGGGCGCCGTGTGCTCGTCTTTGTCGCCAGCCGTCGAGACGGACGGATCGCCCGGGTTCTCGCCGAGCGGCTTAAGGCCGATCTCGGAAGGCTTGGTGCGGAAGGAGTAGGCCGTGATGGGCAGTGCCGCCACAATGCAGACGGCAGCGAGTACCAAGAACGCAGAGCGCCAGCCCACACTCACGATAAGCGAGCTCACGATGGGAGACAGAATAGCGCCGCCAAAGCCCGAGCCCGAAAGTGCGATGGAGATGGCAAGGCCTCGCTTGGCCGTAAACCAGTTGGCGGTCACCAGGCTAATGAGCAGACGGGTCGAGGCCACAGCGAAACAGCCCGAAACGGCAAAGAGCACGTAGACCTGCCAAAGCTCACCGACAAAGCTCATGCCCGCGAGCACCGCCGAGGTGGCGATAACGGTGAGCGAGCCCAATACGCGGCCACTCACCTTATCGGCAACATGGCCGATAACGAGCGAACCCACGACACTCACCACAGTGGAGATGGCATTGGAGATGTTGTACTGCGCAAGAGAAATGCCCAGGTCGCTGACGATCAGCGGCTGGAACAGGCTCATGCAGTTGACGAAAATCGTGTAGCACGTGGCCATGATCACAAAGCCGGAGGTCACCACGAGCCAGCCGGGGAAGAACTTACGTTGCTGGGACATACTGCTCCTTATTTAACAAACGAATAGCCGGCGCCGGGCGCCGGTAGTGCCCAAGATTGCCTTGAAAGACAAGGGCATAGGCCTTACGGCCATGCCCGCAGGCTTGAAAGGCAAGGTTGGGTGCTACCGGTGGTCGGCGATATAGCCCAAAGCGACGGCGGTATAAGCCGCAGCACCGAGCGGCAGCTCGGCATCGTTAAAACGTGCCTTGGGATGGTGCTGGGCAAAGTGTTCGTCCGTGTCGGTTACGGCCGCGCCCACGGTAAAGTACGCACTCGGAATCTCGCTCGAGATAAGCGCGAAGTCCTCGCTCGCCATGGCATGGAAAAGCGGCAAGAAAGCCGCCTTGGGCAGCACTGCGCCCACGTAGCCAAGCGACGCCTGATTCATATCGCTGTCGAGTACAAGCGGCGGAACATCCGAAAGCGTCTCGATGGTCGCCGGCGTACGATAGGTCGTGGCAACGCCGTTAACGACCTCCGTGATGCGGGTCTTGAGGTGCTCCATGAGCTCAACATCAAAGCCGCGCAGCGTTCCCTCGAGCACGCAGGTGTCGGGGATGACGTTGGCCGCCAAGCCGCCAGCAAACTTACCAACGGTAAGTGCGACTTCCTTGGCCGCCGGCACCTCGCGGGAGATAAGCTCCTGGAGCGCCAGGTGCACATGGACGCCGGCCGTGATGGGATCGATGCAGATCTCGGGGCTGGAACCGTGGCCGCCCTTGCCCTGCAGCGTGATGCGGAAACCGTACACGCCCGAGAGCGCCGGACTGCCGTAGAGCACCAGGCCAAGCGGCGACTGGCTGTTAACGTGCATGGCAAAAGCCGCCTGAGGGCGCGGGTTCTCGAGCAAGCCGTCGGCGATGGCAGCGCGTGCTCCCTCAAAGGTCTCCTCGCCCGGCTGGAACAGCAGTTTGACGGTGGCATTGGCGTCGACGAGCTCGGCCTCGCGAGCTTTGAGCAGGCGCGCCGCACCAAGCAGCGCCGTCGCGTGCATATCGTGACCGCAAGCATGCATGCAGCCATTGGTGGATGCAAAGGGCTCGCCAGATTCCTCGACAACGGGCAGGGCATCCATATCGCCTCGGAGCATGACGACCGTTCCGGCCTGCTCGTCCTTGCACGTGCCATTGCCCTGAGCGGCCGCGGCCGCACCGGCACCGATCAGGCCAACGATGCAGGAACCGTCGACGAGCGTGGTATGGGGGATGTCCATCTCGTCCAGACGTGCCTGGATATAGGCAGACGTCTGCGGAAGATTGTTACCGAGCTCGGGCATCTGGTGTAGATCGTGTCGCCACGCAGCGAGCTCGTCTGCAAAAGCCTGAGCTTCTGCGACAAGACCGTCGCCGATAGCGGTCTGCGCCGCTGTGGTAGCCTGAGGCGCTGGTTGCGGTTGAAAATCGGACAGAGCTGGTGCCATAGATGCCCTCCAGTAACGTTTTTGCAGCAAGCACTTTGATAGCGTAAAGTGCAAGGTACTACTTTAAGGGCGACGCATAAAAAATGCCGCCCCGGGAGGCGGCGCAACAAATTGTTTACAATTGCGGGCGCGGCTTTCGACGCAAAAAATCGAAATGCGTCTCGCTCGAGATAATCGAAAGAAAGATGAGCGCGAAGCCGGCGAGCAGGCGCGAGGTGAGCGCCTCCCCCATCAGCAGCACCGAGAACAGCACACCCGAAGGCGACTCCATCGAAAGGAGCAGCGAGCCCGTCGAGGCCGGGACATGCGCCAGGCCGACGTTTTGGATGAGCAGAGCCACACATGTGCAGCCCACCGAGAGAAACGCCATCACACTGATAAAGCTCGGCGTCCAAACGGACAGCGGCGCTTGAGTCTCGAATAGCAGCGACGTGATTAAACTCAAAACGCCATTGCCCACAAACATCCAAAACGTGATGACGTTGATATCCATCTTGCGACCGTACTTGGCAGTCACCGCCATCTGGATGGCGAAGAAGATCGCGCCGCCCAAGGTAATAACATCGCCGGCATTGAACTCGACGCTATCGAGCGCCACCAAGCCAATGCCCGCCAGGCACAGCAACGCGGCGCCCAAGTTGTAACGGGTAAGCTTTTCGCCGCTTAGGACGTAGCTCGCAAACGGAACCAAGATGCAGTACGTGCCCGTCAAAAACGCGCTTTTGCCTGCCGTGGTCTGTGCCAAACCGATCGTCTGCAAACCGTAGGCACCCCACATGAGCGCGCCCATGCCAAGCCCGACGATTAGGTTGCGGGCATTGAAATGAGCGATGATGCGCTTATGGAAAATGGCAAACATAACCAGTGATGCCGGGAGAAAACGAATGTAGAGCAGCTCGAACACCGGAATGGTATCGAGCGCATCCTTCATGGTGGTGAAGGAATAGCCCCAGATGACCGCCACCGAAAGCAGCAAGACCTTCCAGAACAGCGGCGAGCGCGCACCGGCACCGCGAGAGGCACCGCCGGCACCTAGGTCTTCGCGGGCTACAGGGCTATCGGGCATATTCTCGATTTCGTTGGCAGCGTATTGGGCCATGGAACATCCTCACACTCAATCTGGGCGTGGTGTCCGCACGCGTATGGCTGCGTGCCGCCTCATGGTCAAATAAAAACAGGGCGCACCGGACCCCCGGTACGCCCCGCTACTGTAGCAACAACCAGCGTTGCATCGCAATCCAGCCCACTAAAGTACCGACTTGAATAACCTCGATGTTCCGACGGCGTTTACGTTGCTGTATTAAATCAATTTGGTTGATTCCAGCTTTTCGATAATCCAGTCGTTGGCTTTGATGACTGGGCGGCGGAAGACGACGCCCAGGGCCAGCGACGGAATCAGATAGCTCGCCAGAATGCCCAGCTCAACCCAGTACTCCATATGGTAGGCGCCAGCCATGGCGGCATGCATGGCGTTAATGCCATGGGTAAACGGCAGGAACGGATAGATCGCCTGGAACACAGGGCCGGTCATCTCGATGGGGAACGTACCGCCCGAACCGCCGACCTGCATAACCAGCAGCACAACGGCCAAAGCCTTGCCGATATCGCCAAACGACACCGTAAGCGTGTAGACGATATTGGAGAACACGAGACTCGCGACCCAGCCCGCCAGCACAAACTGCAGCGGGTCGTCGCACTGGATGCCAAAGAACAGGATGTCGCCCGCGCACACGAGCGTTGCCTGCAGCAGGGCCAGACCGCCAAAGAACAGGTAGCGACCCAGGTAGATCTCGTGCAAGCGCACGGGGATTAACTCATTGATGAGTTCGTCGTCAACCGACACCTTCATCATGGCCGCCAGCACGATCGAGCCGACCCAGAGCGACAGAATCGTGTAGAACGGCGCCATGGCCGAGCCGTAGTTGCGGATCGGATAGACCGGCTTGCGATCGAGCGCGACAGGACCGGAAAGCGACACGGCCAAACCCTCGGGATCATTGCCAATCATCGTCTTGATCGTGGCCAGATCGTCCGACATCAGGGCACCGTCGAGCTCGTCCTTAAAGGCACTGATCTTATCGGACGCTTCACCCAGCTGATCGGAAGCCTTGTTGACCAGCTTTGCAGCCTTGGAGAGGCCCTTTGCCAGCGAACCGGATGCATCGGTTAGACCGGCAACAGCGCTATCAAGATCGCTCGAGATGCCGTTCAGCGAATCCAAAACACCCGAAATGGTCTTCTTGAGCTCCTTAGCCTTAGCCGAGAATGTGGAGTCGTAATCGATCTTGGCACCCGAGACGCCCGCCTTGGCGTCGGCGATCGCCTGGTCGGTTTCGGCGCGGACATCGTTAACCTTTGCCATGCTGTCCGAGAGCGACGTCGCGATGCCCGTCAGCTCCTTGGCATTGTTGCGGTACTCCGTCGCGATTTTGCCCAGCTCTGCAGCCGCGTCCTCAAGCCCTTCCTTGAGCTTGTCGTTACTCACCTGGCCGGCAAGGCTGCGGAGCTTATCGGCCGCAGCGTCAATCTCATCGGCACGCGCGTTGAGCGACGCGGCACCGTCGTTGAGCTGTGCTACCGTCAGATCGACATGCTGGTTCGCGGCGTCAAAGGCCTTTGCGAGCTCGGTGGACACGTTGTCGAACGACCCGGCACTTCCATCAATCGCCGCATCGATGGCATCGCTGGCCGCCTTGAGCGCCTGCTCGGAATCAGCAATACCGCTCTCGGCATGCCCCATCAGCTGCTTCACCGACTGGTCGGTGGTCCCGGTTTGCTTGAGCAGGCCGCCCGCCGACGTCAGCGAATCGGAGGTCGAGCTCAAAATGCCCGCAAGCGAAGTAGCGCTGGCCTTGATGTCCTGCAGGTCCTGAACCGAGTCGCCAAGCGTCGAGGACAGGTTGGCGATAAAGTTGCTGACCTGGTCGGTGCTCATGTAATCGAGCAGACTGGACACCGTCTTGAGGCCGATGGTCGTGATGGTTTCGGTAAAGGTCTCGTTAACCTGGCTCTGAACGGCACTCGAGCCCTTTTCGGTCACGATCTGGGCGATGGCGTTGGCCTTCTGGTTCTCATAGAACTCGATATCGGCGTGTTTCACATCGGTCGAGAAGAGCGTCATCATGTCGGAGCTAAAGCTCTTGGGGATTACGACGGCCGCATAGTAAGCGCCCGACTTAACACCGTCGATAGCCTTATCGCGATTGTTGAGCACAACCCAGTCAAAGTTCTCGTTACCACGCAACGCGGACGTCACGTTTTCGCCCACGTTGACCTCGACGGGAATCAGATCGCTCTCGTAACCCCTGTCTCTTATACACATCTCCGAGCCCACGAGACTACGCTGCATCT
>URGY01000100.1 GCA_900547505.1 uncultured Collinsella sp. | reverse complement strand
CGCCATCCCCGAGGACTTCCCCGTCGATTTGGCAACCGAGGTCTTCTGCCCCGGCCCGCTTCTGCACCAGTTGTCGACCTATCTCCCCTACGGCGCCGATACCCTCGGCATCGTCGGCGAGTACTACTGGATCGCCCGCGAGCGCGGTACCATCGAGGCCGCGCGAAACCGCGCAAACTTCCCCCTGCGCTACACGCAGGCCGGCGAACGCCGCGAGGTTACCGTGCGCATCCGCCGCAACACCACCGGTGGCCTCGGATCCACCTGGGCCATCGATAAAGTCGAAGAACCCGAGCAGTAACGACAAACGGCTCAAATCCAAATCAGGATTTGAGCCGTTTTTATTTGTTGATGTTGCGTAACCAACAGCGAGCGGGCCGCAAGTGCCCCAGGTTGCCGTGAAAGAGGAGCGACGCGTACTTCGGTACGCGAGCGACGGCTTGAACGGCAAGATGGGGTGCTTGCGACCCGCGCAGCGTCGAGCAGTTACGCGGTTTGGAAAACCGCGTAACGATCTAGTCGCGCGTCAGCTTACGGTGAATACGATGCGGCTGGGCTGCGTCCTCACCCAGGCGCTCGATACGGTTGGCCTGATAGGCCTCAAAGTTGCCCTCGAACCAATACCAGTTGCCCGGATTCTCGTCGGTGCCCTCCCACGCCAGAATGTGCGTGGCGACGCGGTCCAGGAACATACGATCGTGGCTAATGACCACCGAGCAGCCCGGGAACTCGAGCAGCGCCGCCTCGAGCGAGGACAGTGTCTCGACGTCGAGGTCGTTCGTGGGCTCGTCGAGCAGCAGGAGGTTGCCGCCCTGCTTGAGCGTGAGCGCCAGGTTCAGACGGTTGCGCTCGCCACCGGAGAGTACGCCAGCGTGCTTCTGCTGGTCCTGGCCCTTAAAGCCAAAGCTCGCCACGTACGCGCGGCTGGGGACCTCGGTCTCGCCGACCATCATGTGGTCCAGGCCATCCGAGACGACCTCCCACAGGTTCTTGTCGGGGTCGATGCCAGAACGGTTCTGATCGACATAGGAGATCTTGACGGTCTCGCCCACCTCGAGCTCGCCCGAAGTCAGCGGCTCCAGGCCCACGATGGTCTTGAAGAGCGTAGTCTTGCCCACACCGTTGGGGCCGATGACGCCCACGATGCCGTTACGCGGCAGGGTGAAAGAAAGGTCGTCGATGAGCACGCGACCGTCGAATTCCTTGTGCAGGTGATGGGCCTCGAGCACCTTGTTACCCAAACGCGGTCCAACGGGAATGCGGATATCGGTCCAGTCGAGCTTCTGGCTTGCGCGGGCCTCGGCCTCCATCTCCTCGTAGCGAGCCAGACGGGCCTTGTTCTTTGCCTGGCGAGCCTTGGGCGAGCTGCGTACCCACTCGAGCTCGGCCTCCATGCGCTTGGCGAGCTTGGCGTCGCGGTTGCCCTGCGCCTCGATACGGGCGGCCTTGGTCTCCAGATACGTGGAGTAGTTGCCCTTGTAGGGATAAAGGTGACCGCGGTCGACCTCGCAGATCCACTCGGCAACGTTATCCAGAAAGTAGCGATCGTGCGTGACGGCAAGCACCGCGCCCTGGTAGTTGTGCAGGAAGTGCTCGAGCCACAGGATCGACTCAGCGTCCAGGTGGTTCGTGGGCTCGTCGAGCAGCAGCAGGTCGGGAGCCTCGAGCAGCAGCTTGCACAGGGCCACGCGGCGGCGCTCGCCGCCGGAAAGCACGTTGACCGGCATGTCGGAATCGGGCAGCTGCAGGGCGTCCATCGCCTGGCCGAGCTTGGAATCGATATCCCAGCCGTCGGCGGCGTCGATCTCGTCCTGGAGCTTTCCCATCTCGGCCATGAGGGCGTCCATGTCGCAATCCGGGTCGCACATCTCCTCGCCGATCTTATTGAAGCGATCGACCTTGGCGATCATATCGCCAAACGCCATGCGCACGTTCTCGATAACGGTCTTGTCGTCATCGAGCAGCGGCTCCTGCTGCAGGATGCCCACGGTGTAGCCGGGGGTGAGCCTGGCATCGCCGTTGGAGACCTCCTCGATGCCGGCCATGATCTTGAGCAGGGTCGACTTGCCCATGCCGTTGGGACCCACGACGCCGATCTTGGCACCGGGGTAGAAGCTCAGGGTCACGTCGTCAAGGATTACCTTGTCGCCATGGGCCTTGCGAGCCTGATACATCTGATAAATGAACTCCGCCACAGTCATTTCTCCTTATCTAGCTGCGGAAATCTTCTCCCCCTCTCCGTTTTGGAAAAAGCGGAGAGGCAGTTCGCGCGTTCTAATAAAAAGGGGCATGGTTGCCCACACCCCCTAATACTACCTGGGAAAAGTCCCCCGGAACATACTATGAACTGCGTACGCTAGTTTTCCGCAACCTTAACGAGCGGCTCGCTGCGATTTGCGCCACAACAGATACGAGTAGACGTAGACGGCTCCAACCGAACCAAATGCCAGAACCGCAATCACCGCGGCGACGACTTCACTCGAAAGCACGCTGCCTGCCACGCCCATCACAATCAGGCCAATACCCAGCACCATAAAGCAGGCGCCGCCAAAACGCTGCGTACGGCGCCAGTTCTCGGGATCGGCAAGAGCCCAAGGTGTCTTGATACCGAGCGTATAGTTCTGCTTCACACGCGGCAAGTAGTTGCCTACGCCGATGAACAGCAAACCGACAACACCGGAAATCAGCACGTTAACCGAACCGACCGCCGGCACCACGCCCCAGACCGTAAGCTCTCCCAGCCAGCTTATGGCGCACATGAACAAGGTGAAGGCGATTACGAAGCCCTGGTAGAATTTGCCCGAGGTTCGATATGCCTCACCTTTGGGGTCGATGCGCGGCACCACGCAGAACATTGCGAGAAGCGCCAGAGGCAGCACGCCGAGCGCGGAGGCCATCCAGCTAGGACCCCAACCGTCGACGGCGCCGTTCGCGCCCCAGTGCGTGGGAATCTGCGCAGGCAAGCTCGGCATCACCATGAGGTGCGCTACGACATTGGCGACGCACAGAGCGACCAGCGCAATCCACACGCGCGACGATACCCCCGTGGGGTGAATGCCCTTGTTTTCGTTATTCATCCTTATCACCTTCCGTGTTTGTAAAGCCCATAAACCAGCCAATCAAATCCTGCATGACGGTGGTGTTTAAGCTGTATACGATGTTTTGGCCATGGCGCTCGTCGGTCACCAACCCGGCGTTTTTGAGCGTCGCCAAGTGATGGCTCAGCGACGGCTTACTGATATCGAAATGCTCGGCAAGCTCCCCCGCCGTGCAATTGCCCTCGCGCAGCAACTCCAAAATGCGCCGTCGCGTTGGATCGGCAAGCGCCTTAAAGCCCTCTCCCGGCATAAGACCTCCTCTCATCATCTCTCATGACGCGCACACTATACTCGATATTTAGGTGTTTGTCTAACTATCTAATACAGGAACATCTATAGAACATTCGTTCGTATTGAGCTACAATGGAAGTTGAAGCAGATGGGCCAGCTCCCTCTATCCGAGAAGGAGATGGACTATGAGTATTGACGATGTCCTGACGTTGTTATTGCTTGTAATCGCGGCTGTGGAGCTCGGCATCCACATTGGAGGTCGAATGAAATAGCCGCCCCCGCGTAATGCGAAGACGGCCACTTCTCACGCCAAAAACGTGTTTCGGAGTTGGCTAACCCGCGGCAACGGGTGCCATCTGCTTCATCTTATGCGAATCCCTGCCCCATTTCAACAATCACCTAGGGCTCAAATGGAATCGTGATAATACCTATAATGGCGATAGCTAAAACACGACCTGCTTCCCCATCGGAGGATATTTATGACCGAAACCGCTGCCGCAGCCGCCATCGGGACACGCGACACCAAGCTCGAGATCATCATGGGCCGCGAGGCACTCGATAAGCTCGCCGATGCTACGGTGTTGGTGCTCGGCTGCGGAGGCGTGGGCTCCAACTGCTGCGAGGCACTCGCCCGCGGCGGCATTGGTCATTTCGTCATTCTGGACAAGGACATCGTCGCGCCCAGCAATATCAATCGCCAGGCTATCGCCTTTCACAGCACCATCGGCAAGCGCAAGGTCGATGTTATGGAAGCCATGATCCACGACATCAATCCCACCGCCACCGTTATCAAACGCACCGAATACCTGCTGAGCGACAACATCGACGAGTTCTTCGCGAGCGTTTTGGAGCAGACGGACGGCAAGCTCGACTACGTCGTCGACGCCATCGACACCATCTCGGCCAAGCTCACCATTGCCAAATATGCTCAGGACCACGACATTCGTTTGGTTAGCTCCATGGGCGGGGCCAACAAGCTCCATCCCGAGTGCCTCCGCTTTGCCGACATTTTCGATACGGTACGTGACCCCATGAGCCGCATCATGCGCAAAGAATGTAAGAAGCGCGGAATCAAGAGTCTGCACGTGCTGTTTAGCTGCGAGGAATCGGTTAAGACCCAACCCCGCGACCCGTCCAACATCCACGAGCGTACCGAGTTGGGTACCGCCAGCTTTATGCCGCCCATCATGGGTCAGATGATTGCCGGCGAGGTTATCCGCCAGATCAGCGGGCGCGGCACCGAGCGCGTACGCGCCGACGGCCAACGCCTGGACTAGCAGGATGTCCTGCGATGGAACCGCAATTCTTTGACACGCATTGTCATCTTGATTTGATGCTCGGCCCCGATGCTGCAGCCAGTGAGTCGGCGGCGTCGGGTCTGGGGCTCTTTGACTGCGGGGTCGACCCACGCGACTTTTCGGCCGCAAACGAGCGCGCCCGTCGCCTACCAGGCATCATCGCTGGCGTTGGGCTCCACCCCTGGTGGCTCGCCGACGGCCGCTGCGGTCCTGCCGAAGTCGATCTGCTTTGCGAAGTTGCCGCCCAAGAGCGCTACATCGGCGAGGTGGGACTCGACTTTTCCGCACGCTTTGCCGGAAGTGAGCCGCTACAAATACAGGCATTTGACCGGCTCTGCGATACACTCGTGCAGCATCCTCTTACCGGGCGCGTGATATCAATTCACGCCGTTCGTTCGGCAGGAGCCGTACTGGACGTCCTCGAATCGCATGGACTACTCATCCCAAACCCCGACTCCCCCGTTATCATCTTCCACTGGTTTAGCGGCACTTCGGACGAACTCGTCCGCGCGCGTGATGCGGACTGTTATTTTTCCGTCAACGAACGCATGCTCGCGTCTAAACGAGGACGCGAATATGCCCGACAGATTCCACTCGACCGTCTACTGCTCGAGACCGATGCGCCAGCCGAGCCAAACACAGAAACAAGCGCACAGTCGCTCATCAGATCGCTCACAAGGACCTCGATGCGCATTGCCTCACTCAAAAACTGTGACGCTAAGCACATTGAGTCGGCAGTTTTAGCAAATGCGCGCTCTGTATTTGACCTTCGCTAACCCCTGTGGGCAAAAAATGCCAAATATGAGTACTGCTACCGGAATGGATACATTACTTTTAACTTCCCAACCGCCAGAATAATCCTCGATTGTCCGCTAATTAAAGCTTTTACAGTCATTCATCCTGCGTTTTCGCAAATCTTAAACCCCTCCAGACGCTCAAATCACATCTGAAGGGGTTGATTTTGCTGCGACTAAATTAGTCACAGTACTCATATTTGGCATTTTTTGCACACCGAGTCCCGGGGAGGCACCCGCACCTCCCCGGGACCGCTCGGCTATTCGACGATTGGTGCTCCGTGGCCCCAAGAACCTTCCATGCCGCACACGGTCGAAGCAAACCCAGCAGCAAAGTCGAGCGCGCGCTCGATGGCCTCGGCGCCATCCTCACCACGCTTGACGGAATCGAGATAGCACATCAAAAACGAGGTGAGGAACGAGTCGCCCGCCCCCATGGTGTCCTTCATGTCCGTCACCGGTTTAGCCAGCTGGCGGTAATAACGCTCGCCGTCGTAAGCAATGCAGCCCTCGGCGCCCGCCGTAGCCGACACAAAACGCGGACCCAGACCCTTCACCCATGCCAGACGCTCGCGAATCTCGTCCTCGCTCGCGGCATCCGCCGCACTAAAGAAAGCGAAATCGACGTAGGGCGCAATCTGCTCGTAGTACTCGTCGGTGGAGTCGTCCGAAAAGTCAAAAGAGACCGTGACGCCCGCAGCCTTCAACTTGGGCAGCTCGCGCTCGGTAAAGCAGTAGTTGCCCGAATGAACCACATCGAACTGCTTCATGTACGCAAGGTCAAAGCGATCAAGGACATAGCGCGCATCGCCACGGATACCGCCCTCGTTGGAGCCAAGGAAGACACGGTCACCGTCAACGACGGTCACGCGAGCCGCCCCTGTCTCTTATACACATCTGACGCTGCCGACGAATA
>URGY01000099.1 GCA_900547505.1 uncultured Collinsella sp. | reverse complement strand
TGGTTCGGTTTTTGATGGGCAAGGGCTTCTCGTATCACATCGCCGCCGATGCCGTTAAGGCACGTCTCGATGCCGAATGCGAGGAATGTGCGCTTTAGGCGTATGCGTTTTGTGGCCCCGCCGCTCACCGCGTTTTAGCCGCCGTACTGGGGCCATTTATTTGACAGTTGTTGTGGTTCAACGTACGATAAACACTGTCATTTGCTTTGTGATATGTGCTCATCTGTGATGAGTTTGTTTATATGTTTATCTGTATCCGACCCGCATAAGCTGCGCCCATATTACTCAAATGTCGCGAGCCGTTCATAAGGACGGTTCGCTTTGTTGTGTAACGAATCCATAAAAAGGAGTGAGCATGCCTATCATTGCAGCGCTCGTTGGCATCGTTTTGGGTGCCATCGCCGCCATTGCCTACATGCGCACCGCCAAGCAGGGTAGTCTTCACGAGGCCGACGAAAAGATCCAGTCGGCACACGCACAGGCTGAGTCCCTGATCGGTGATGCAAAGCGTCAGGCCGAGACCCTCAAAAAAGAGGCTCTGCTCGAGGCTAAAGAGGAGATCATCAAGAACAAGCAGGCCGCCGAGGCCGAGGACAAGCAGCGCAAGAGCGAGATTCGTACGCTCGAGAACCGCGTGATGCAGCGCGAGGAATCCCTCGATCGCCGCAACGACGCTCTCGACAAGCGCGAGCATCAGCTGTCCAGTCAGGCCGGTCAGGTCGAGAAGCGCTCCCGTGAGCTCGAGGAGCTCTGCGCAAAGCAGACCTCCGAGCTCGAGCGTATCGCCGACCTTACCCGCGAGGATGCCCACAAGGAGCTCCTCGATAAGGTTCGCGGCGAGGTCACCCACGAGGCCGCCACGATTATTCGCGAGTCCGAGCAGCAGGTTCGCGCCGAGTGCCACAAGACCGCCCAGGAGATTCTGTCCCTGGCGATTCAGCGCTGCGCTGCCGACCACACTGCCGAGGTCACCGTTACCTCCGTGCACATTCCCTCTGATGACCTCAAGGGCCGTATCATCGGTCGCGAGGGTCGCAACATCCGGACCTTCGAGCAGGTTTCCGGCGTCAACCTCGTGATCGACGACACGCCCGAGACCGTCGTTCTTTCGAGCTTCGATCCGGTCCGTCGTGAGACCGCCCGTGTTGCTCTGGAGAACCTCATCGCCGACGGCCGCATTCACCCCGCCCGCATCGAGGAGATGTATCACAAGGCTGCCGACCTGGTTCAGCAGCGCGTGCGCGAGGCTGGCGAGCAAGCTGCATTCGATACCGGCATTCACGACCTGCACCCCGAGATCGTCAAGACCCTTGGTGCCCTGCGCTACCGTACCTCGTTTGGTCAGAACGTGCTTCAGCACTCCCTCGAGGTCTCTGACCTGTGCGGCGTAATGGCTTCCGAGCTTGGCCTGGACGTTGTTACCGCCAAGCGCGCCGGCCTGCTGCACGACCTGGGCAAGGCAATCGACCATGACGTCGAGGGCCCGCATGCCGTCATCGGCGCCGAGCTTGCCCGCCGTTATGGCGAGAAGCCCGTTATCGTCCACGCTATCGAGGCTCACCATGCCGACGTCGACCCCAACACGGTGCTCGATGTCCTGGTACAGGCCGCCGATGCTGTCTCTGCCTCTCGCCCCGGTGCCCGTCGCGAGTCTGCCGAGAACTACATCAAGCGTCTTGAGAAGCTCGAGGAGATCGCCAACTCCCATGACGGCGTCGAGCGTACCTATGCCATGCAGGCTGGTCGCGAGGTCCACGTCATGGTTCAGCCGGACAAGATTTCCGATGCCCAGTCCACGGTTCTGGCTCACGATATCGCCCATCAGATCGAGGAAGAGATGGAGTATCCCGGTCAGGTGCGCGTCGTCGTGATTCGCGAGAGCCGCGCTGTCGATATCGCTAAATAACATGAGCGACGCGAACGAGCTCATCTCATTTATCGCGTCGATGTCGGGGGAGGGCAACCTTCGCGTCGAGGAGAACCTTGGCGAGGGGTATGTCCGCCTCCGCGTTTCGGAGGCCGAGCGGCGCCAGGCAAAGCACGACATTCAGCATGTCGAGGATATCGTCATCGAAATGCTCCGTAATGCTCGCGATGCCGGCGCCGACAAGGTCTTTCTCGCTACGACCAAGGAAGATGGCGTCCGCACGCTTGTCTTTCTGGATAACGGCTCGGGTGTTCCGCAGGATATGCAAGAGCGAATCTTCGATGCTCGCGTTACCTCCAAGCTCGAGAGCATGAAGATGGACCGTTGGGGCGTTCACGGTCGTGGCATGGCATTGTTTTCGATCAAGCAGAACACCGACGAGGCCCGTGTGGTCACGTCCGGTGTCGATCTTGGTTCAGCCTTTAAGGTGAGCGTTGCGGCCGACCGCCTCAGTGAGCGCGCCGATCAGTCCAGCTGGCCCCAGGCCGTCAAGGATGAGGACGGACGTTATGTCTGTGCTCGCGGTCCGCATAATATTATTCGCGCTGCCTGTGAGTTTGCGCTCGAGGAGTTGCGTGGTTGCGATGTCTATCTTGGTTCTCCGTCTGAGATTGCCGCGACCCTTTATGCTCAGGCGTCAAGCCGGCTCGATACGTCGCGTCTCCTGTTTATTGATGACGAGAGCGAGCTTCCGGTTGTCGATCGTTTAGGCCTTGCCTCTGATGCCGAGGACTTTATCCGCATCTGTTCGGGTTTGGGTCTTGAGATGTCCGAGCGCACGGCACATCGCATTTTGGCAGGGCAGATTAAGCCCGTTCGCGGTGTGACCGCGCGTTTGCTGCGCGAGCGTGATTCTTCCTCGCATGCGCCGGCTCCTGTCGATCTTGCGAAAGATCGTCGCGGGCTACGTATTGCCAAGGATGACATGGCACAGTTTTCGCGTGCTGTGGAGCGCGACTTTAATGACCTTGCCGCCCGGTACTATCTCAACCTTTGCGGCGACCCAAAGATTCGCGTTTCGCGTGATCGAATCACCGTGACCTTCGATCTTGCCAAAGAGGAATAGTGCCTTTACCGAGTCCACTCGGTACGATAAAGTTATTGCAGTTAAAACGTACTTTTAAACGCAGGAGTTTCTTCATGGATTGCCTGAAGGTATCAAGCAAATCATCGCCCGCGTCCGTTGCCGGCGCCATCGCCGGCATGGTCAAGGATGGTGTACCCGTCAACATCCAGTGTGTCGGCGCCGGTGCGGTCAACCAGGCCATAAAGGCCGTGGCTATTGCGCGCGGTTTTTTGATTCCAACCGGATTTGATATTTCCTGCGCGCCCGTGTTCTCCGACATCCTTATTAACGGGGAGTCGCGCACGGCCATCCGTCTTTCTATTTACGTTCACCAGATCAATCGAGCTGCTATGGATAACGTCGTCATGGATGATGTTAAGCCTGTGGCATAGCTTCTGCTTGCCTCGATTCGCCCCCCCCCTCTCCCCATCGTTAGGACTTATGCACATGGACCAGCGTTCCGTACGCGATATTCTTGCCGGTAAAACCTACTTTATCCGCACCTTTGGCTGCCAGATGAATCAGCACGACTCTGAGCGCGTGAGCGGTCTGCTCGATTCGTATGGTTGCCTCATGGCGCTCGATCCCGAGCATGCCGATATCGTTGTCTTCATGACATGCTGTGTGCGTGAGGCCGCCGATACTCGCCTGTACGGTCAGTGCAATTCCTGCAAAAGCCTGCCGCCTTCGCCTTCGGGCAAGCGTGTGGTTGCCGTGGGCGGCTGCATCGCGCAGCGTGATGGCGAGGGCCTGCTCACCAACGTCGATAACGTCAATGTCATCTTTGGCACGCATTCTATCGCACATGTGGCCGAGCTCATTGCCGAGGCGTTCCTTGATGGTAAGCGTCATATCCGCACCAACGAGCATGAGGATACGGATGCCATGAGCATGCCGTGGCATCGCGAGACCCAGTATCACGCCTGGGTGCCCATCATGACAGGCTGCAATAATTTCTGCACCTATTGCATCGTGCCGTACGTGCGCGGTCGCGAAAAAAGCCGCCCCTTCGAGGAGATTGTCGACGAGGTGACCGCTTTGGTGCGCCAGGGTGTGCGTGAGATTACGCTGCTGGGCCAAAACGTTAACTCATATGGTCGCGATCTGTTTGGCAAGCCGCGTTTTGCCGATTTGCTGCGCGCGGTGGGCGATACGGGCGTCGAGCGCATCTTCTTTACCTCTTCTCATCCTAAGGATCTGCTGCCCGAGACCATCGACGCTATGGCCGAGACGCCCGCCGTCATGCCGCAGCTTCACTTGGCCGTTCAGTCGGGCTCCACGCGCATCCTCAAAGAGATGAATCGCCGTTATACACGCGAGGACTATCTGGGCCTTGTCGATCGCATCCGCAACCGCATGCCCGATATCGCGCTCTCGACCGACATTATCGTTGGTTTCCCGGGCGAGACTGAAGAAGACTTTGAGCAGACGCTCTCACTTGCCGAGACGGTCCGCTATGCTCAGGCCTATACCTTCATCTATTCCAAGCGCGCTGGTACCCCGGCCGCAGAGATTGACGATCCTACGCCGCATGAGGTTATTCTCGAGCGTTTCAACCGCCTGGTTAAGGTTATCGAGACCACGGCACACGAGTATAACCAGGGCGAGCTTCATACTTTGGTGCCGGCGCTCATTGAGGGAACGAGTAAAAAGAACGACGCGGTCCTGCTGGGCAAGAGTCCCAAGAATCAGACCGTGCATGCGCCTATCCCCGAGGGTTACAGCATCGATCAGCTTGTTGGCAAGATCGTTGATGTTGACGTTGACGTTGCCAAGACCTGGTATTTGTCCGGCTCCGTTGTGGGCGAGCCGCGCTAATGGTTTCTCCCGGGGCAGGTCTTTCCGCCGTTGCGATCGTTGGTCCGACGGCGGTAGGTAAGAGTGATGTTGCCGACCGTTTGGCCGCTCGTCTTTCGTCCGAAGTGCTGTCGTGTGATGCGATGCAAATCTATCGCGGCATGGACATCGGTACCGCAAAGATGGCGCCCGATGAGTGTACGGCGCCGCTGCGTCTTGTCGACATTGTAGAGCCGGGTGTGGCATATTCTGCTGCGCTTTATCAGGCTGACGCTCGCGCGCATGTTGAACGTCTCCTTGGTTTGGGTTGCCTGCCTGTTTTTTGCGGAGGTACGGGGCTGTATCTCAAGGCTGCCCTTGATGAGATGGACTTTCCCTCGGGTGAACTTGAGGACGATCGCCGTGCGGGCTATCAGGAGCTTGCCGAGCGTATTGGTGAGGAAGAGCTGCATGCCCTGCTTGCCGAGCGTGATCCAGAATCGGCTGCTGTTATTCATCCCCATAACGTGCGTCGCGTGATTCGCGCGCTCGAAATGCACGATGATGGCGTCTCCTATGCGCAGCAAAAGTCGCAGTTTAGTGTTCCGCGCGAGCATTATCACGCTCTGTGGTTTGGTCTGACGCGTAATCGCGAGGTGCTCTACGAGCGCATTAACCTGCGTGTCGATCTGATGTTTGAGCAGGGCCTTGTCGATGAGGTCCGCGGTCTTATGGGCCAGGGGCTGGGAGATGCCCTGACGTCGATGCAGGCAATTGGCTATAAAGAGATCATCGATGCTTTCAATGGTGTGATGAGCATGGCTGAGGCTCGCGAACTCATCAAGATGCGTTCGCGTCGCTATGCCAAACGTCAGCTTTCGTGGTTTAAGCGCGATGACCGTATCGCATGGTTTGATATGGATGAATGTACGATCGATGAGGTCGTTGCTGATATCCTGCATCGTATTGAGGCTGCCTAATGGCTCGTTTCCCCCTTGTTCCCACGGCACCCGAGCCCGAGCGTGCCATTTTGGTTGGTGTTGAGTGGCGCGACAATGCATGGCCACTCGATCGATCGCTCGATGAGCTGGAGCGTCTTGCCCACACGGCTGGTGCCCAGTGCGTGGCACGCTTGTCGCAGCGTTTGGTAAAGCCGTATCCTAAATCGTTTATCGGTTCCGGTAAGGTTGAAGAGCTGTGCGGCCTGGTTCATCGCATGGATGCCGATGTCGTTATTTTTGACGACGACCTGACGCCCTCGCAGCAATCCTATTTGGAGAAAGCCGTGGGCGAGCCGGTAAAGATTATCGACCGTACGGCACTGATCTTGGATATCTTTGGCCTGCATGCTCAGACGCGTGAGGGACGCCTACAGGTACAGCTGGCACAGCTTCAATATCTGTTGCCTCGTCTGCGTGGCATGTGGAGCCACCTCGCCAAGGAACAGACGCGCGGCGGCATCGGCTCACGCTTTGGTCAGGGCGAAAGTCAGCTCGAGGTCGACCGTCGCCTCATTCGTAATAAGATCGCTGCGCTTCGTCGTGAGCTCAAGCAGGTTGAACAGCGTCGCGATGTTCAATCCAAGAGCCGCATTGAGTCACCGGCGTTTCGCGTCGCGTTAGCCGGTTATACCCTGTCTCTTATACACATCTCCGAGCCCACGAGAC
>URGY01000098.1 GCA_900547505.1 uncultured Collinsella sp. | reverse complement strand
ACGAGATGCAGCGTAGTCTCGTGGGCTCGGAGATGTGTATAAGAGACAGCTGTTTCGGCTGCGCCGTAAACGTGCGGACCGGCGTGCGCAAACCTTCGACGGGCTCGGCGCCGCTGGCATCCAAATACGCCAGAGCCGTGGCAATAGCGTGCTTGCACATGCCGGGGTAGCGATAGGCAGCGGGGCAATCGCAGTCGTAGTCGATCACCTCGTGCTCGTCCATGTCGAGCGCCACGCGCGTCTTGTACAGGTCGCCGCGCGAGCCGCGCACCGAGCCCTCAACCGTCACGTTTTTGGAGAAGCGCGAGCCGCTGTCCTCAATCGACAGCACGGCGCCGTTGAGCATGAGCGAGCGGCCCTTCATAAAGGTGCCGCTCAGTGCCGCCTCTTTCCGGAGCGCCTGCACAAACGTCCCCTGCGCCATCACTTCCTCCAATCTCACCCGGGGTAGTTTAGATAACCGTCACGCGGCCTTGGTTGCCGACGATGGCCTTGACCTCTGCCAACAGCGGAATCGAGCGCGCGTTGACCTTGGCAGGCACCTCGGCGCGCAGCACGCGCCCGTCCACCTGCTCGATAAAGATCTCCACGCGGTCGCCGCCCGGGTTGGTGGTGAGCACCGTGGCCAGGCGCGCCATATTGCCCTGGCTAAAGCGGCTGTTGGGCACCATGACCTCAAACACCTTGGGCTTGTTGTTCTCCTCGTTGAGCTCCAGCGGCACGATCTCCTGCGCGATGATCTGGTCGCCGCGGTCCGAGCGCTCGAGCTTGCCCTTGATGCGCACAAATGCGTCGGACAGCTGCGCACCGGTCTCGGGATCGACCTCGCCGTACAGATACCCCTCGGCCTCCTTGTAGGTCTTGGGGAACACCACGACCGTGGCCTCGCCTTCCATGTCCTCGAGTTGCACGATGCCCATGGGGTCGCCGTTTTTGGTCACGCGCTTGGACACGCTCGAGACCATGCCGGCCCACCACAGCGCCTTGCCCTCGGGAATCTCCTGGTTGATGGTGCCGCCCGTAGGATTCTGAACTTCGTAGCCGGTATCGATCTGCGAGAACGAGAAGTCGCGCGCTTTGCTGAGCGCATACTCAAACGGGCGCAGCGGGTGGTCCGAGACATAGATGCCCAGAACCTCCTTCTCCTGGCTCAGCTTGAGGTGGCGGTCCCATTCCTGGCCGTCCGGATCGGGCACGCTGACCTCAAAGCCCGAGCCCTCAACATCACCAAACATGTCGAAGAACGAGGTCTGGCCGCTCGCGCGGTCCTTCTGGCGCTTTATCGCGGCGTCGATGATGTTCTCGGGGTTGTTCTTGTCCACAAAGTGCATCATCTGGCGGCGCGGATACCCCGTGGAGTCGAAGGCGCCTGCCTTGATCAGCGATTCGATCACGCGGCGGTTGGCCTGGCTCGAGTCCACGCGCTCGACAAAGTCGTGCAGCGTCTTAAACGGACCGCCCGCCTCGCGCTCGGCGATAATCGCCTGCGCCACGCCAGTGCCCACGCCGCGGATGCCGGCCAGACCAAAGCGCACGCCCTCCTTGGTAGCCGTGAACTCGGTACCGGACTCGTTGACATCTGGCGACAGCACGGGGATGCCGTCGTGACGGCATGCCGAGACGTAGTGCACGATCTTGTCGGTCTTGCCCGTGTAGGACGTCAGAACGGCCGCCATGTACTCGTGCGGATAGTGCGCCTTGAGCCACGCCGTCTGCATAACCAGGATGGCGTAGCCGGCGGAGTGCGACTTGTTGAAGGCGTAGGACGCGAACTCGAGAACATCGTCCCAAATCTTCTGGGCGACCTCGCGCGTGTAGTTGTTCTTGATAGCGCCGTTCATCCAGTGGTCGTAGGTGGTCTCGTCCGAGCCATCCTCCCAGTGCAGCACCGTCGACGTGAGCAGCTTAATCTTTTTCTTAGCCACGGGCTTACGGATACGCGAGTCCGATTCGCCCTTGGAGAAGCCGCACATCTCGACGGAGATGAGCATAACCTGCTCCTGGTAGACCATGGTGCCGTAGGTTTCGCCCAGGATGTCGTCCAGACGGTCGTCGTAGGAGACGGCCGGCTCCTTGCCGTTCATACGGTTGATGTAGGACGAAACCATGCCGGCGCCCAGCGGGCCCGGTCGGTACAGGGCGATCAATGCCACGACGTGTTTGTACTCGGTGGGCTTCATGTTCTTGATCGTGGCCGTCATGCCGGCGGACTCGACCTGGAAGACGCCGGCGGTGTGGCCGGAACCCATGAGCTTAAAGATCTCGGGATCGTCAAAGGGAATCTCTTCCTCTTTGATGTCGATGCCAAAGTTCTTTTTGATGTTCGCCTTTGCCTTAGAGATAACCGTCAGCGTACGCAGGCCCAAGAAGTCCATCTTGAGCAGGCCCATGTCGGCAACGGTATGGCCCTCGTACTGGGTAATCTCGACGCCGCCCTTGGTGTCGAGCTTGGTGGGCACATGCTCGTTGACGGGGTCGCGGCAGATCAGAACGGCACACGCGTGTACGCCCTCGCCACGGGTGAGACCCTCAATCGAGAGCGCCGTGTCGATGATACGGCGGGCGTCGTCGTCCTTTTTATAGGCCTCGGCAAAGTCGGGGTTAAACAGATCCTCTTTGCCGGGTTGTTTGTCGAGCACCTGTTTGAGCTTGACCTTGGGGTCGCTCGAGACCATCTTGGACAGGCGCTGGCCCATGTAGACCGGGTAGTCCAGGACGCGTGCGGCGTCGTTGATGGCCTGCTTGGCCTTGATGGTCGAGTAGGTGATGACGTGGGTGACCTTCTCGGGGCCGTAGAGCTGGCGAACGTGCTCCACGACCTCGAGGCGCCGCTCATCGTCGAAGTCCATATCGATATCGGGCATCTCGGTACGCTGCGGGGACAGGAACCTCTCGAACATCAGGCCGTTCTCGAGCGGGTCGAACGCGGTGATGTTCATGGCGTAGGCGACGATAGCGCCGGCGGCAGAACCACGGCCGGGGCCGACGCCGATGCCGTTGTCCTTGGCCCATTGCACGTACTCGGCAACGATCAAAAAGTAGGCGGCAAAGCCCTTGTCGCAGATGACCTTGTATTCGTACTCAAAGCGCTCTTTGATGTTGACGCCGCCGATCTCGCGCGTGGCCCAGTCGTCACCATAGTGCTGGCGCAGGCCCTTCTCGCACTCGCGGCGGAACTGGCTCTCGTGCGTCTCGCCAGGGTCGAGCAGCGGGAAGCGCGGCAGGATGATGGAGTCCCAGTCCAGCTCAACGTAGCACTTGTCGGCAATCTCGAGCGTGTTGTCGCAGGCCTCGGGGCAATACGGGAACATCGCCCGCATCTCCTCCTCGGTCTTCATGTAAAACTCCGAGCCGGTCATGCGCATGCGGTTGGGGTCATCGACCTTGGCGTTCATGCCAATGCACATGATGACGTCCTGCACGGGCGCGTCCTCGCGGCGCAGGTAGTGGAAGTCGTTGGTGGCGATAACCTTGACGCCCACCTGCTTGGCGATGTCGATGAGTGTGCGGTCCATCTGCTCGTCGGTCAGGCCGTTGTCGGTGGTGATGCCGTGTTCCTGGATCTCGATGTAGAAGTCGCCGGGGTCGAAGGTGTCGCGGAAGGTCTCGGCCCACTTGATGGCGCCTTCCATGTCACCGCGGTCGATGTATTTGGGGATGATGCCGGCGATACAGGCGCTGGTGCAGATCATGCCCTTGGCGTGGCGGCGCAGGTTGTCGAGCGTCACACGGGGCTTGTAGTAAAAGCCCTGTACGGCGGCCTCGGAGACCGTCTGCATTAGGTTGACGTAGCCCTCCTGGTCCTTGGCCAGAAGGATCATGTGGTAGAGCTCGGGCTTGTGGTCGCGGGCGAGCGTCTCGTCCGGCGTAAAGTAGACCTCGCAGCCAAAGATGGGTTTGATGACCAGGGGCGGCTTGAGCTCGTCGATGTTGCCCTTCTCGTCCCACATGGCCATGTCCTTCACATACTGGGCATGCTCGCGCGGGTTTTCCTCGGGATCGGGCTCCACCAGCTCGTCGCGGCGGTCCTTTTCCAAGAAGGCCTTGTCGTGGCTCCAGGTTTTGTACTCGGGCGTGTTGTGGTTGACGGCGTCGCAGGCCAGCGCCAGGTCGGGCACGCCGTACATGTAGCCGTGGTCGGTGATGGCCACGGCGGGCATGCCCAGCTCAACGGCACGGTTGACCATATCCTGGATACGGGTTGCGCCGTCGAGCATGGAGAAAACAGTGTGATTGTGCAGATGGACGAATGCCATGTGATGAGCTCCGATGCGGGTTCGTGTTCTGACTGAACGATTTTACCCCACGGCACGGACAGCACCCGAACCTAGCCAAACCCACACGGGTAGCTAATTTGGGACCTTCAAAAAGGGGAATGAGGGCATCCCGATATATCGAGTATTGCTGGAACCCCGGCGATGCGCGGAATGATTTGTGACGAATAGTCATGTCCATCAAGAAGGCTCGACGCTTCGGATAGCTCGTCAATCGATATATCAATTCTTGGAGATCTGTATTCCTACCATTTTTAATGAAACAACGGCGGTAATTGCTATCGCGATTGCGCCAATAACACCGAGCGCTATCTGAATGGGATATAACCCCAACACATATCCAAATATGGAGAAAAACATTGCAGAAAAGAGAGCCCTTACCAGAGACGCGACGGAAAGGATCGTCGCGCGGAGATCGTCCGCTATCGCGTCTTGGATTAAGTTTTCCGAAGTGATGTACACCACTTCTGGGAGAAAACAAAGCACCATGCTAAGGCCAAACAAACACAGCGGATTTGAAGCGAACCACGGAAGAATCATGAAAAGACCGGCCTCGATTAGCATCGAGCCGAGCATGGTATTTCTTTTCCCGAAACGCGATGAGAAGAAATCTGCTGCAATGTAGGCCGTCGCATTTACTGCATAGGATGCACCGAAAAAGATTCCTATTATGGAGACGGGAGCATCAAATGCGTCGAATACCAACTGATTCAAGTTGTAATAACTCCCATAGAATCCATCGAGCATGCTTGTGCCGATTAGAAGAAGCAACACCGCAAAAGCGGATTCTCCAATGCACCAGGTTTCGCGTCTGAAGACCTTGGCTACGTCAAACCTTTCCTCCCCAGAGTTTTTGGAATGGGTCGTTTCCATCCTCTCAATGGGATACAGAAGGAAAAGCTGCAGGAGATAGAAAACGGAAACGCATACGTAGAGGGCACTCCAAGATACTTGGGCAATGAATGATCCAAGTACGATTGCCACTCCCGTCGCGATTGATTGCGCGGCAAGCAGCCGAGCGTTGATGGTGAGGAAGCGCTCTCCTTGACCGGCATTTCGGGCAATTTCATATAAAAGTGCTTGTTCGGATCCCGATTGAAGGGAGTAGGCGAGTGCCTCAACAAGGGAAAGCGCGACGAGAAAGGGGCCTGAGAGCAACAGCATGCCAGCCGTATGGAAGAAAAGCAGCAGCACGCCCACTTGAATCGAGAACTTCTTTCCAAAGAAATCGCCTATCAGCCCTGTTGGCAGCTCGAGGACGACCGTTGCAATGTTAAACAGGGCTTGATAAAGCGCGATTTCCGTGACAGACATTCCTTTCTCCGCAAGGAAAAGTAGAAACACTCCCCGATTTAAAACAAATCCCGCGAGAACGAAAAAGGCGGAATAGATGTGCAGCTGCGCAGTGGCATTCTTATTCATTTGGCACTTCCATCAACTAATTATGTCAGGCCACTCGCTACTGACTCGAAGCCTGAAGTGTTCACAGTTGCTGTGGAGAGCGGTAAAGCTTTTGAACAGGGTATCAATGGAATACATCCGAAGCGTTTTCGGCAGCATCATCGGCGAAGGCGGGATTAGCCTTTACACGGCGCTCACCCTCGATGTATTTGACGATTTGATCAATCGTCCGGTTGGCGTGGCTCTTGAGCTTGCGCTCATAGAAGAAGAGGCCGAGCTTGCCGCGCGTGCCAGACGTGTTGCCACCCACACCCTGAAAATCCTCGGTATAGGTGAGCTCGCAGGCACCATCGCCAGCAGGTACAGCCTCATAGCGCATGGTATTGATGCCCGCCGCATACTGAAAACGGACCTCATAGAGGCACGGGTAGTCAAAGTGCTTGATCTTAACCTTGATCGCCGTGCCCTTGGCCTTGCCTTTTGCGGACTGGGCGCGTTTCTCGTACTTATAGCCATTGAGCTTGTTGCGGCTGGGACGCTTGCCCGTGGCGTTCTCGATATCCTGCATGATGGACCCCGCCAGAGCGTCAAAAAGCTCCTCCGGCGTCACCTTAAGCGTTTTGGTGAGCTGCATGATGGCTCCTTATTCATTTGAACCGTTCGAGTCATTGTACCGCCCCAGGCTCTCCCATGCGTTGCGGTGAAATGCGGACTGTTTGGCGGCTTTTTTGGCCAAAACAGTCCGTATTCCACCGCAAGTTATCTGAGGGCTAGAGATTGTAGGTG
>URGY01000097.1 GCA_900547505.1 uncultured Collinsella sp. | reverse complement strand
CCCCCGCCACTAGGCGCACAAAGCGGGCGATTTCCTCGGCGCTGAGCAGCTCGTCGTGCGCGCGGGGCGCCACGCCGTCGGCCGGCATGCAGTAAATGCAGCGGAAATTGCACTTGTCGGTAACGGCAATGCGCAGGTAGTTGATATCGCGACCAAAACCGTCATGTTGCACGCGCCCGTCCACGCAGCCCTCCCCTCGCACTGGCCTTTATTCTTCAGGGAATATAGTACCGCACGGGAAGAATGGGTCGACATGCGTACGACACGACGCAGGTGAACGGTATTTCCGAGCGCAAACACGATCTGGCTCGGCCGTCCATGTTCAATGAGGCATGCCTACGCGCGTGACTTTTTTTCGCCCCGCCGTCAACATAAACCTTGACTCTACAATCGTTATAGGGTTTTCACTACACTGGTAGCTAAACGAACCAAGCCAGAAAGCCCCGCCCATGGAACACGACCTCACTCGCGGCAATGTCCTCAAGACCATCGCCGTCTTTGCCCTGCCCTATATGCTCTCGTACTTTTTGCAGATGCTCTACGGCATGGCCGACCTGTACATGATGGGGCAGTTTAGCGGCGCTGCCGGCATCACCGCCGTGGGCAATGGCGCGCAGACGCTCTATATCATTACCGTGACGCTCGTGGGCCTGGCCATGGGAACAACGGTCATCGTCGGCCACGCCGTAGGCTCGCGCCGCTTCGACCGCGCCGAGACCGCCATCGGCAACACTATCACGCTGTTTATGGGCGTCTCGGTGGTGCTGGCCGTTGTCCTGCTCGCACTGTGCCCGCAGATCGTGGCGCTCATTGGCACGCCGGCCGAAGCGGTCGAAGGCACTGCCGCCTACCTGCGCATCTGCTTTGTAGGCATTCCGTTTATCGCCGCATACAACATCCTCTCGGCCATCTTTCGCGGCCTGGGCGATTCGCGCTCGCCCATGTACGTGGTTGGCGTGGCATGCATCATTAATATCGCGCTCGACTTTCTGTTTATCGGGCACATGGGGCTCGGCCCCGTGGGCGCGGCGCTCGGCACGGTAACCGCCCAGACGGCTAGCGTTGCCCTCGCGCTCGTGTGGCTCAAGAGCCGTCGCACGAACATCCACGTTAAGCGCAGCGACCTGCGCCCCCAGCCCGAGGTGCTCGGCAGTATTCTTAAGATCGGCGTGCCCGTGGCCGTGCAGGACGGCTGCATCCAGGTGGCGTTTATGTTTATCACCGTCATCGCCAACCATCGCGGCCTGGTCGATGCCGCTGCCGTAGGCCTGGTCGAGAAGATGATCAGCTTTTTGTTCATTGTGCCGAGTTCCATGGGTGCCACCGTCAGCGCGCTCACGGCGCAAAACGCCGGCGCGGGCAAGGGCGATCGTGCACGTCAGGTGCTCAAAGATGCCATGACAATCTCGGTAGTGTATGGCTGCCTGATCACGGCGCTGATGTGGCTGGTGGCGCCGGCGTTTATCGGCTTTTTTGCCAAGGACGCCGCGGTGGTCGCCGCCGGCACCGGCTATATGCGCAGCTACATTTTCGACGCGATTTTTGCCGGCATCCACATTTGCTTTAGCGGCTTTTTCGCTGCATACGGCAAGAGCTACATCGGCTTTGCGCACAACGTGCTGGCCGTGGCGCTCATTCGCGTGCCGGGCGCGTGGCTGCTGTCGAACGCCTATTCCGACACGCTGTTTCCCATGGGCATCGCTTCGCCGTGCGGATCGATTTTGTCGGCAGTCATCTGTGTTGTCGCGTTTACCGTGCTCAACCGCCGCGGAGCTTTTGACAAACTGATGGCGTAGCGAGGTGACGCGAACCTGGCTCCCCTCCTCTGCTTTTTACCGAAAGGAGCGGTCCCATGACCGACTCGCCAACCGAACATACCGAGGGCCTGCTCCGTATTGGCGAGGTGGCGCGCCTGTTTAACCTGAGCGTGGGCACGCTGCGCCATTACGAGCAGATGGGCTTGCTGGACCCGGCGCACATCGATCCGGCGAGTGGATACCGCTACTACGGATCGCGGCAGCTCTCCACCCTCAACACCATCAGTCACCTGCGTGTTCTCGACCTGCCGCTAGCGCAGATCCGTGAGTTTGTGACCACGCGCGATGTAGACCTCATGCAACGGCAGCTGGCTCAGCAGCAGGAGCTCATCGAGCGCAAGCGCCGCGAGTTGGAGCGCGTGTCGCGCAAGATCGATAACCGGCTTGCTCTACTGCATGATGCCTTGAACACCGAGCTCGATACCATTTGCACAATCGATGCGCCCGAGCTTCGCTGCGCCGTGTTGCGCGAACGCGTCAACCCTACCGACGCCTATGCGTTGGAGTGGCAAATTCGTCAACTGCAGAAGGGGCAACACGAGACCTTTGTCTTTCTGGGCAACTTGGGCGTTGGGATTAGCGCCGAGCGCCTGGCCGGCGGCGACTTTGACGGCTACGACGAAGTCTTTCTGCTGCTCGATGACACCGATGAGTACTTGGGCGACGTCGAGACGCGGCCCGCCGCGCGGTGCCTGACCATAAGCTTCCGCGGCACGCACGGGCAAGCAGCCCCGCGCTATGAGCAGTTGCTCGGCCATATGCGCGAACATAACCTGGCACCCGCCGGGCCCTCGCGCGAAATCGCCCTCATCGACGATATCATCAGCGACGACCCCGCGACCTACGTGACGCAGATCACGGTGCCGGTTGCCCCAGCAAAGTAAGAACCGCCCAGAAAACGTTCGGCTGAAGGCAGAATCTTGACGTTATAGGCCATATTTTGCCTCAAGGTCATCGAGAGCCTCAAAGGCATCACGCGCCATGCCAGCAGCACGCTCCCGCTCGGCCACAGCTATACGAGCCATCAGACGAGCCTTAGCCTGTTCCTGAACCATGAAGTCATAGTCTTCAGATCGAAGTACAACAAATTTGCTATAGCCGTTTTTTGTAACAGTCACTGGACCAGGAGCCTCCCAACAAGCTCGCCAAACGCCGGGGACAGTCCCCGATATGGCGGTTTTACTCCTCCGGAATCGGAAACGCACGGATGAACTCTGCAGGCGAGAAGGTCTTGATGGTCGAGCGCACAAAAGCAGCGCGGTCACGCGTGATGATAAAGTCCACGCCGGCACGCTCGGCCATCGCACGGATACAGCCGTCCTCAAAGTCCGGCTCATCGGAATAGGCGGAGGTAAAACAAGCTTCTTGGTCGAGAGGCTCTACCGAGTAGCTCTTAAGACAGTCGCGCACTACCTCGCGGGCGCGCGCCTCGCCGGCCTGTTTGGTGAGAATGTAGTACGCGTCCTTGAGAGAGCAGGCCGAAACAACGCCCTCGATAAGCCCCACGTCGACGAGCCCCTTGATCGTTTGCGCCGCTGCGTGCTCCGGCCGGCCCGGAAGCACGCAATCGAGCAGAAAATTGGTATCGAGAAATGCCCTCATAGGTAGCGCTCCCTCGCGACGCGCTTTTCATCTTCAACCGTCATCGTATCGAGCGGCGTTCCCTTTGGCATGTTAGCCACGATATCGAGATACTCCTGGTAGTCCTCATCCTCCGCGAGCATCTCGCGAATCTCCTTCCAGGTGATTTTGGGATGCCACATCGTACCCACGTCGCGCCTGGGCTTGTCCGAGCCGCGCGTCGGCTTTGCACCCCCGCGCTCTTGGGCAGCGTCATATTCCACTGTGACCGGGCCTTGATAGTCGAGCGGCACAATCTTGAACAACGGCTTGCTCCGCTTGAAGACCACAACCTCCTCGCCATCATTGGCAACCCTTTCGGCCACCTGCGTAAGGTTTTGGCGCAGTTCCGAAAACGCGACCGTAACCATAACGGCTCCTCTCAACATATATCTTTACTGCACAGTATACACGTTAATGTTAATATTAAAGTGTATAAAACTCATCACAATGGGGCAGCCCTGTTGTGGGACCTCACTGCGGGGCCCCTTTGCTTTGTATGAATCTTCTATCGCTCCGGGACGGCACCGGTCCACAGGATCGCCCTCATCGATGACATCATTAGCGACGACCCAAGTGACGCGGATCACGGTGCCGGTTGCCCCAGCAAAGCAAGAACCGCCCGGAAGGCATCGTGCTTCCGGGCGGTTCTTCTATTTGCCTATCAATGCCTTAAGCCTGGGGCACCTCGCCGGTAGCCAGAATCTGCTCGAGTGCGTCCTCGTCCAGCACGGGTACACCCAGCTGCTCGGCCTTAGTGAGCTTGGAGCCCGCTTTGGGACCGGCGACCAGGTAGCTCGTCTTCTTTGAAACACTGCCCGAGACCTTGGCGCCGAGCACCTTGAGCGCCGCGCCCGCCTCGTCGCGCGTGCGGTTGACGAGCGTGCCGGTGAGCACGAAAGTCAAACCCGCGAGCGGCTGTGCGTCGGCGAGCTCGCCCGCCACGCCAGCGTCAGCTGCGGCTTGCGCATGAGCGGCGCCCAAGTCGACCTCGAGAGACAGGCCCGCTTGGCGCAGACGCTCCAGCACGGCAAGGTTTTCGGGCACGGCCAGGAACTGCTTAACGCTCGCCGCAATCTTGGGGCCAATGCCCTCGCACTCGGCGATGTCCTCCTCGCTCGCCAAGATGAGCTTGTCGATCGACAGGAATCGCTCGGCGATGACCTCACCCACACTCTTGCCCACGTGGCGGATGCCCAGGGCAAACAACACGCGACCGAGCGGCTGGCTCTTGGACTTGTTGAGCTCGGCGATGATTTTCTCGGCCGTCTTGAGACCCACCGGAATGGGGTCGCCCTTCTTGACGCCCTTTTTGCTGTTGGAGCTGGCATAGGTACGCCCCGTGTCCAGGCCTGCGATGTCATCGACCGTGAGCTGGTAGAAGTCCGCGACATCGTGAATCAGCCCGGCGGCGATCATCTTGTCGACGATCTCGTCGCCTAGGCCGTCGACGTCCATGCAGCCGCGGCTCACCCAGTGAAGCAGTCGCTCCTTGAGCTGCGCGGGGCAGTCGATGGACACGCAGCGGTAGGCAACCTCGCCATCCTCGTGGACCACGGGGCTGCCGCACACGGGGCAGACCTCGGGCATGTGCCAGTCGACCGAATCGGCCGGGCGCTTGTCGAGCACCGGGCCCACGACCTCGGGAATCACGTCGCCTGCCTTGTGCACGATGATGGTGTCACCCTCGCGCACGTTTTTGCGGCGAATCTCGTCGATGTTGTGCAGCGTGGCGCGCGCGATGGTGGAGCCGGCAACCATCACCGGGTCGAACTCGGCGACCGGCGTGAGCACGCCGGTGCGGCCCACCTGGATGCGAATTTCGCGCAGGACGGTCTGCTTTTCCTCGGGCGGGAACTTAAAGGCGATGGCCCAGCGCGGTGCGCGGGCAGTAAAGCCCAGGTCAAGCTGCTGCTGAAAGCTGTCGACCTTTACGACCACGCCGTCGATGTCGTAGTCCAGGTCACCGCGGTGCTCAAGCGCCTGGGCACAGAACTCGTGGACCTCGGCGGGTGTGGCGCAGCGTGCCACGTTGGGGTTGACGCTAAAGCCGGCGCTGCGCAGCCAGTCCAGAAACTCGCGCTGGCTGTGGACGTGCAACGGGTCGGTATCGGCGATGGCGTAGATAAAGGTGGCCAGATCGCGGCGTGCCGTGATCTTGGGGTCCTTTTGGCGCAGGCTGCCGGCGGCGGCGTTGCGCGGGTTAGCGAATGGGTCGCGGCCCTCGGCATCGGCCTCTTCATTCAGGCGGACAAAGCTGCCCTTGGGCATATAGACCTCGCCGCGCACCTCGATGGTGCGCTCGCGATCGGCACCCATGTGGGCGAGCGCCGGCTCGGACAGGTGCATGGGCACGTCCTTGATGGTGCGGACGTTGAGCGACACGTCCTCGCCCGTGGTGCCGTCACCGCGCGTGGCGGCGCGCACAAAGGTGCCGTTTTGATAGGTAAGCGCCACGCCCAGACCGTCGATCTTAAGCTCGCAGGTATAGGTGACGCTGCCGGCACCGAGCGCATCCTCGGTGCGTTGGAGCCACGCGTCGAGCTCGTCCAGGTCCATGGCATCGTCCATGGAATACATGCGTGCCATATGCGTGACCGGCGTAAACTGCTCGCTCACGTAGCCGCCCACGCGTTGGGTGTAGCTGTCGGGCGTCACCAGGTCGGGGTAGGTCGCCTCGATTTCCTGCAGCTCAACGAGCATTTTGTCAAAGGCGGCGTCCGTGATCTCGGGCGCATCGAGCATGTAGTAGCGATAGGCGTGGTAATCGAGCTCGTGGCGCAGCTCGGCCGCACGCGCTGCCGCCTGGGCACGGGCGTCGACCGGTGCAGCGGTATCCGTGCTCGCGGGTGTTTCGGTATCGATGTCCACGCCGTCACCAAACAGGCTCGATTGCTCCATAGCGGCACTCCTTCGCTCGATTTCAAACGGATACTAGAGTACCACCGGCCGCAACGGGGCCGAATAGCGGTCTCAAACCGCACCGAATCGGCAGCGGCCGGACCGGGGGATCTGTCTCTTATACACATCTCCGAGCC
>URGY01000096.1 GCA_900547505.1 uncultured Collinsella sp. | reverse complement strand
ATCTACACAAGGCTATTCGTCGGCAGCGTCAGATGTGTATAAGAGACAGGGCGATGCCCATCTCGTCGAGCTTGGCCTCGATGGCGCGGGTGTTGCCATTCTTGAAGAGGAACTGGTCGGTGACGATGAAGGCGCGCTTCTTGCCCATGACGTTGCCCAGCTCGTCGAGGGCGACGGGCGTGGAACCCTTCTTGAAGTAGACCTTCTCGGGAGCGCGGAACCACAGCATGTTCTCACGGCGCTCGGCCACAGTCTTAACGTTGATCAAGTGCTTCACCCCAACGTTCTCGGAGACGGAGTTGCCGCCCCAGGAGCCGCAGCCCAGGGTCAGAGACGGCTTCATGCCAAAGTTGTACAGGTCACCGATGCCGCCGTGCGAGGACGGGGTGTTGATGACGATACGGCAGGCCTTCATGACGTGCTCGAACAGGCTGATCTTCTCGGCCTGGGCGGGGTGCACGTACAGAGAGGCGGTGTGGCCCGGGCCACCGGCGAGCACCAGGTGCTCGGCCTTGTCGACGGCCTCCTGGAAGTCCTTGGCGTGGTACATGGCCAGGACCGGGGAGAGCTTCTCGTGGGAGAACTCCTCCTTGGCGGGGTCGGTGGAGGTGACCTCGGCGATCAGGATCTTGGTCTTGGCGGGAACCTCGATGCCGGCGAGCTCGGCGATCTTGGCGGCAGCCATGCCGGGGATGCGGTGATCGAGGGCGCCGTTCTTGAACATAGCGGCACGCAGGGCCTCCATCTCGGCACCCTGCTTGACGAAGTAGCAGCCGCGCTTCTGGAACTCGGCCTTGACCTGGTCATAGATGGTGTCGATGACGGTCACGGACTGCTCGGAAGCGCAGATCATGCCGTTGTCGAAGGTCTTGGAGTGGATGATGGAGTTGACGGCGAGCAGCACGTCGGCTGTGTCGTCGATGACGACCGGGGTGTTACCGGCGCCGACGCCCAGGGCGGGCTTGCCCGAGGAGTATGCAGCCTTGACCATGCCCGGGCCGCCGGTGGCGAGGATGATGTCGACGTCGCGCATGACCATGTTGGTCAGCTCGATGGAGGGGACATCGACCCAGCCGATGATGCCCTCGGGGGCGCCGGCCTTGACGGCGGCGTCAAGCACGAGCTTGGCGGCGGCGATGGTGCACTTGGCGGCTGCCGGGTGCGGGGAGATGATGATGGCGTTGCGGGTCTTCAGGCTGATCAGCGTCTTGAAGATCGCGGTGGAGGTGGGGTTGGTCGTCGGGATGACGGCGCCCACGATGCCGATGGGCTCGGCGATCTTGGTGATGCCGTAAGCCTCGTCGCGCTCCAGGACACCACAGGTCTTGGTGTTCTTGTAAGCGTTGTAGATGTACTCTGCGGCGTAATGGTTCTTGATGACCTTGTCCTCAAGAACGCCGCGGCCGGTCTCCTCGATGGCCATCTTCGCCAACGGGATACGAGCCTTGTTGGCGGCCATGGCGGCCTCATAGAAGATCTTGTCGACCTGCTCCTGCGTGTACGTAGCAAAAAGCGCCTGGGCCTCTCGCATCTGAGCGAGCTTAGCCTCAAGCGCCTCTACGTTGTCCACAATTGCGGGAGTAGTGTTTTCCGGTGACTTTTTCACCATTTGTGTCTCCTTGCGATCGGAGATTTACCCTACAAGATGCATGATAGCAAGAAATAATTCGGTGAACGGTCAGATTCCCGTAAAAGACAAACTAAAACGCTTCAATCAAATGAACCGTTTCAACTAAAACTAAGCCCAATGCATCGCCCCGCTCATTGGGGACAGACTTACATGAGTGCTTTCACTCATTTGGGACAGACATCGTTTTGCCATTTTGCCGTTCTGGACCTGATTTTGCCTCTCATTGGATATAAATAGGTCACAGGCTCAGCATTTCGCGTTCCTTCTCTCCTTTTAGGTGTTGCCTGTTCAGTTTTGAAAGGAGAGATTATGCCTCGATGCGCCCGCGCCGTTTCGCTCACCGGCTATTACCACGTCTTTGACCGTGGCAACTCCAAGCAGATTATTTTTGAAGATGACTCTGACCGATATCGTTTCTTATCGGACATCTCGGACAGGTTTGCACGCCATAAAGTGGCGGTGTTGGCCTGGTGCCTTATGGACAATCACTTCCATTTGATGGTTGATGATCCATTTGACAATCTTTCAAAGGCAATGCAGTGCGTGCTGACAGCATATGCTAAGTATTTCAACGGGAAAACGGGGAGAACGGGACATCTGTTTGATAATCGCTATTCGCGGGTCGCGGTCGAGTCGGACGCGCAGGCGGTGCAGCTGCTCGACTATATTCATCTCAATCCCGTGAAAGGTGCGCTCGACTCACTCGAGACGTACCGCTGGTCAAGCTACAAGGCATATCAGCTGGGCTATGATTCCTTTGACATCTGTGATGCGGCCCTTATGCTTGATATTGTCGGAGGCTCCCGTTGCTATTGCGAGCATCTCGAGGAAGTTGCTGGGCGCATCTGGTCAGTGGAGGTTCTTCCACGCCGGCGGATCTCCGATGAGGAGGCCCTTTCCGTTGCGCGCGAAGTTCTGCCGAGCATAGATCCTTCGCTGCTCAAGGCCCTGCCACGCCCCGAACGCGATGCCTGCCTGCTGAGGCTCAGGCGGGCACATCTCACGGTTAAGCAAATTGCTCGTATCACCGGTATCGGCGCTACGAGCGTGACCAAGGCAACTGCAGGCTGGAAGGATGCAGCGTGAGGCAGGGGCCGGAGCCAGTCGGTGTGCCGCTTGCGTGCGCCATGTCTGTCCCCAATGCGTGAAAACACTCATGTAAGTCTGTCCCCAATGAGTGCAAAAAAGCGCCCTCCGTAGGGGAGGGCGCTTTTGGTAAGTTCTATGTGAACGCGAGGTCTTTGACCCGGAGAGTCCGAGGTACTTGTTGGTAAGACCTTATTTAGGAGCGCGCAACCTTGCCAGACTTGAGGCAGGTGGAGCAAACGTTCATCTTGCGACGGTGACCATCGACGACGACGTAGACGCGCTGGATGTTGGGGCGGAACTTACGGTTGGTGACGCGGTGAGAGTGGCTGATGGAGCGACCGGCAACGGGGTGCTTACCGCAAACTTCGCAAACTTTGGACATAACTGACCCTCCTTGGGCGACAAACGAACATGTCGCGTTAACAAACAAGCCTGAACTATAGCACAGAAGTCGCTCCCTGTGCGCAATCTACACAGAGATATTCCTCTTTTGGCGATAGTGCCCACGCTACGGCCCTGGACGTAGATCCGATTTGCGTGCAGCAGAGGGGATTATGCCAGCTCGAACCAAGGTTTTCAAGCTCGTCCCACAAATATATATATAGGTTTATGGAGTGTTGGGCTCCGTTTACGGATTGCTCTGTATTTATGCTCGCAATTAAGCTCGAGGTTGGCTACACTATCCAGTGACCATTAAAGGGGTACGAGATACCCACATGGAATTACATTGCTGCCAAAGAGCAGCCCTTCCTGTGGGTGTCTGGTCCGCTTTGAGCGGTCGGGCATCTATTTTTTTGACTGTGTCAGCAGTCAAGACATGTGAGGAAGGAGATCGATGGGCACGACTTCCCCCAAGGCGGTCATCATGGACGAGACCGCCGTCAATCGAGCGATGACCCGCATCGCGCACGAGATTCTCGAGCGCAACGAGGGCTGTGAAGATCTCGCTCTGGTCGGCATCGTCACGCGCGGCGACCTTCTGGCAAAGAAGCTCGCCGAGGAGATCAAGGAGATCGAGGGCGTCGACGTTCCGCTCGGCAGCCTGGACATCAGCTTCTACCGCGATGACTATGCGACCAATTTCGCTCCCGCGATCCACGCTACCAACATTCCCTTCAGCGTCGACGGCAAGCGCGTCGTGCTGGTGGACGACATCCTGTATACGGGCCGTACCATCCGCGCCGCTCTTGACGCCGTCATGGACCTGGGCCGTCCGAGCCGCATCGAGCTGGCAGTCCTCGTTGACCGCGGCCACCGCGAGCTCCCCATCTCGCCGGACTTTGTCGGCAAGAACGTTCCCTCGTCGCATGAGGAGAACGTGCACCTATATATGAAGGAAGTCGACGGCCACACCGCCGTCGAGATTAACGACGTCGCGCCGGGTTCCCACGTGGGCTCCGCGCCGCTGGGAGGTGAGTAGTACCGTGGCGTTCAACCATAAGCACCTGATCGACATTACCGAGTACTCCGAAGAGGACATCAAGCTCATCCTCGAGACCGCCAAGGCGTTCTCCGAGGTCAACGAGCGTGCCATCAAGAAGGTCCCCACGCTCAAGGGCAAGACCATCGTCAACATGTTCAACGAGCCCTCGACGCGCACCCGCAGCTCTTTCGAGCTCGCCGAGAAGCGTCTTTCGGCCGACAGCCTTAACTTTGGCGGCTCCTCGACCTCCACGGTCAAGGGCGAGAGCCTTGTCGACACCGTCGAGACCCTCAACGCCTATAAGATCGACTGCATCGTCGTACGCGATAAGCACGCCGGTGCTCCCTACATCGTCACCCAGAACTCGCCCGCGAGCGTCATCTGCGCCGGTGACGGCAAGCACAACCATCCCACGCAGGCCCTGCTCGACCTGTACACCATCTGGGAGCACAAGGGTGACTTCCACGGTCTGAAGGTCGCCGTCGTCGGCGATATCGCCCACTCTCGCGTTTGCGGCTCGCTGATCCCCGCCCTTAAGATCATGGGCTGCGAGACCTACGCCGTCGCCCCCGGCACGCTGCTGCCGTCGGCGCCCGAGGTCCTGGGCTGCGACCACGTGACGAGCGACCTCGATTCCGTCCTGCCCGAGCTGGACGTCGTCTACATGCTGCGCGTGCAGCAGGAGCGCCTCGAGGGTGCCCCGTTCCCGACCATTCGCGAGTACCACAAGCTCTTCGGCCTGACCAAGGACCGCGAGAAGCTCATGAAGCCCGACGCGATCATCTGCCACCCGGGCCCCATCAACCGCGGCGTCGAGTTCGACTCCTATATGGCCGACCACCCGCAACGCTCCGTCATCCTGGAGCAGGTCTACGCCGGTATCTGCGTGCGTATGGCTATCCTGTATCTGCTGCTTGGAGGTGCCGATAATGGCCTTGCTTCTTAAGAATGCCCACGTCGTCGACCCGTCCGTCGAGCTTGACGGTGTCGTTGACGTCCTGATTGACGGCGACAAGATCGCCGAGGTCGGCGAGAATCTCGCCGTCGAGGGAGCCGAGGTCCGCGACCTTTCCGGCAAGTACCTCGTCCCCGGCCTGGTGGATATGCACGTTCACCTTCGCGAGCCCGGCTACGAGGTCAAAGAGGACATCGAGAGCGGCACCCGCGCAGCTGCCAAGGGCGGCTTTACCGGCGTGTGCGCCATGCCCAACACCGATCCCGTCACCGATAACGGCACTGTCGTGGAGTTCGTCAAGTCCCGCGCTGCCGAGGTCGGCCACTGCCGCGTCTATCCGTCGGGCGCCATGACCCGCGGTCTTAAGGGCGAGGCCATGTCCGAGATGGGCGATATGGTCGCCCACGGCGCCGTCGCCTTCACCGATGACGGCCGCGGCGTGCAGGGCGCGGGCATGCTCCGTCGTTGCATGGACTACGGCAAGATGTTCGGCAAGGTCTTCATGAGCCACTGTCAGGACGAGGACCTTGTCGGCCACGGCCAGATCAACGAGGGCAAGGTCTCGACCCGTCTGGCCCTCGAGGGTTGGCCGGCTGCCGGCGAGGAGCTCCAGATCGCCCGCGACATCGAGATCGCCAAGCTGACTGGTGCCAAGCTGCACATCCAGCACATCTCCACCGCCCATGGCCTGGAGATCGTGCGTGCCGGTAAGGCCGCTGGCGTTCAGGTTACCTGCGAGGCTACCCCGCACCACATGTTCCTGACTGAGAACGACCTTGACGAGACCTACAACACCTCGCTCAAGGTCAATCCGCCGCTGCGTACCGAGGAAGATGCCGAGGCCATCCGTCAGGGCGTCATCGACGGCACCGTCGACGCTATCGTCACCGATCACGCTCCCCACACCCCGTGGGAGAAGGCCCGCGAGTTCGAGCTTGCGCCCTTTGGCATGATCGGCCTCGAGACCTCGCTGTCACTCGTACTCACCGAGCTGGTCAACACGGGCAAGATGAGCATGGGCCGCATGGTCGAGCTTATGGCCATCAAGCCGCGTGAGATTCTGGGCCTCGACCAGGTTCAGGTCAAGGCGGGCTCCGTTGCCGACCTGACCGTGTTCGATCCCTCTGCCACCTGGACGGTCGGCGAGGACGGTTACGAGTCGCGTGCTGAGAACTCCGGTTTTGCCGGCCGCACGCTTACCGGTCGTGCCACCGATGTGTTTGTCGGCGGTAAGCAGACGCTCGCCGACGGCTGCATCTGCTAGCATAGCCTTATCGCTTTTGTGCGCGGTGCCCTTGCGGTGCCGCGCTTTCTGTTCGTTTTGACCATGCAACCGCATGGGGGCTGTCTCTTATACACATCTCCGAGCCCACGAGACTACGCTGCATCT
>URGY01000095.1 GCA_900547505.1 uncultured Collinsella sp. | reverse complement strand
ACGAGATGCAGCGTAGTCTCGTGGGCTCGGAGATGTGTATAAGAGACAGGCTTGAGCTCGTCGCCGGGATTGAGTTGGGCGGAACGGCCGGGCTCGACCTGAATGCAGACGCGCGTGGCCCCGTTTACCACCACGGTTCCGTTGGTGGACGACAAGTCCTCGACGTGCCAGATATTTTGAGCATCGCACCAGATATGGGCATGGCGGGCCGAGACATCGTCGCCGACGTCGGTAATATCGCCCTCGCCAGTGGCCAGCGCGCCAATCTCAACACCCTGCTCACTCGGCTGAATCCAGCGCGGGGCGCTCACGACAAAACTGTTTTGTACGCGCAGCAAGCCCAAGGGGTGCGCCGGGGCGGGTTCGCGTTCGCCCGCGGTCATCGACATGCCAAGCGAACGCGGCGTGGATGTGCCTCCGCCACAGGTCGCGTGCGCGTAGTCGATGGCATAGTTCACCGAGGACCGCACATCCGCCGAACAACCGACGGCGACAAACAGCACCAGCACGGCCTCGGCGCGCTCGGCGGGCATGAGTTCCGCCGCCTGGGACAGGCGATCGAGCGCGTTGCGATAGAGATTCGTGTCCTGGTGGCACTCTTCGAGCGCGCGTACCATCGGTTCACCTGCAGGACCGCACACCATATTGATCACAGCCGTGGAGTCCATGGGATTGCGCTGGCGCAGGGCCAGTTGCGACATAATGCGCGCAGCCGAGGTACCGTATTCGGCAAAGTAGCGCTGCTGAAGCGTGCCGACCGGCGCGCGAACGATAAAGCGGGAAACCCAAGAGCGATCGGCGGCTCGGCTCTGCGGGCTGCGGCCGTCGGCGAGCGGACGGGACGAAAGCACCAGGCCGCACAGCTCGATATGGCTCAGATGCGCCGCGCGCTTAAAGATGTCAAACATGGCCCCGCATGGGGTGAGCTCAACTTGAGATGCCATGACCTAGGCCTCCTTGGTCGTAGAAATAGAATCGGACGATACTTCAACAGGTCCGCCAAAAGTACGGGCAGCTGCGGCTCCACCGGCAAGCGGAGTCGCCATCTGGGCTTTTGTGCGTCGCGGTGCCGAAACGGGAAGTTCAAAGGCAAAGCCCATCGCAAGCAAAAACCACGTAAGCGTATAGGTTGCAACCAGAGCGGCAACAAGGCCACCCATCACGGCGCGTTGGGAAAATACGCTACATGCAGCCACAACCAGCACCGGAACCTCGCAGGCAGAAAGCGCAAGCACACCCTGCAGGAAGCCCGAGCGCCGATCGCGCGCAAGTGCCCCCGCCGCAACGCCGGCCATGCCTGGCAGCGCCAACGCCAGTGCGGCAATAATACCCGGTAGCGACCCAGACCACACGAGCGATCCCAAAGTCGCCGTCACGCGAGCGCCCGACGCCAGCAGCGCGGCCGAAACCACGACCACAGCCCAAACCGCGCCACAGACGACCGTCGCGCCGACCATCAGCGCGCGACGAACCGCGCGGCCAGACGCATCCATGGGGCACGGCGTGAGCGGCTCGCCGCGGAGCGAACGACCGACATTTTGCGCATAGTGGTCACAAAACGCCGAGAGCGCCGCCTCGACCGCCGCCGGCTCGGGACGATCTTTTTGATGGCTGGACAGACAGGCCATCACCACGTCGAACAGCTGGGCATCGACAAACGCCAGCGCATCGCGTAGCTCTTCGGAATCCGGCTCAAGCCCTAGCTGCTGGGCCTGCTCGGCCGCGGCGAGCGCCACATCGGGCTCACGACGAAGCAGCTGAGTCAAATCACAACCGGGCGCATGGACACCAATGGGATAGTCGGGCCGCGTGTCCATCTTGAGACGATAGGGGCTGGCGATGTCGCGCGTCTTTTTGCGCGAGCCCGAGGTGCCCGAAGTGCCTGGCGCGGCTTCGTATGGCGCGACGCCGGCAATGAGCTCGTAAACCGTGCTTGCCGCGGCGTAGACGTCGATCGCCGGCGACATACGCAAAGCGCGCAGGTCGGGAATATCGTCGGTGAGCATCTCGGGCGGGGCATAGGCAACCGTCGCGCGACGCAGCGTGGCATAGCGCTCCGTAAACGACGCCTTGCCGCCGGTACCGGCCACGGCCGACGCAGGCTCGAGCGCCAGCGACGAGCCAAAGTCGATCAGGCACAGGTCAAAGGTGCCCTCGGCAAGCTGTCGGTCAAGCGGCAGGCGCGCCGTGCGCACCATAATATTAGCGGGCGAGATATCGCGATGGACAAAGCCCTCGCCCACCAGGCTCATACGGCAGAGCAGATCGAACAGGTCGCGACCCAGACGCGCCGCCACAAGCGGCGACAGGCGTCCGGCATCGTCCACGGCGAGTCGCGAACGCAAGCGGGCAAGCGTCTCGCCCTCGACCCATTCCATGACAATTGCAGGCACACCGTCGACCTCGCCCCAGCCATAGAGGCGGGGAAAGCCCTTAAGGCCCGAAAGGGCGCGATGGCATTCGTATTCCTCGCGAAACGCCGCCTTGAACTTGGCGACCAGCACCTCGTGAGCGGCATCGTCGTCAAACTCATCGCGCGTCGGCAAGATGAGCTGCTTGAGTGCCACGGCCTCACCCTGGGCGTTGACGGCACGCGTCACGCGGCCGATACCGCCACGGCGCATGGTGGCATCGTCGGCAAACAGCATCGTAAAACGACGCAGATAGGCAGGCAGCTCGTCCTGACCGAGCGCAATGGCCGGCTCAAACCCGTCGACACGCGCCAGGCGCAGGCCGACCATGGGATCGCGACCGAGCGATTGTGGTGTGGTGGATGCAAGATCGGTCATCATAGGGCAAGCGCCGCCACGTTATTGTTGAAGTTACCGAGAGCGACGTCATCATCGCCGTAATGGCCGACCCATTGGCATAGGTTGGTGTAACAGCCCCACAGATTGGCATACTGCTGATACCACCTTGACCGGGGCGAGAATGTCTGACGACCGAACTCGGCTCGAATGACAAACATCTCCCCGACCAGGCTGTCGCACGGCCTGGGATCTCCCGTAGAGTTATAGGTCGAGACCACGTCATTGGCACGAGAAACATAGCCGTCGAGCATGTTGTACTTGGTCACAAGCCAACTGTGAATGCTCTCTTCATCAGCAGCGGAAAGGCCGCCGGAGTTTGCATCGTTGTCAGTGTTGCCGCCCGTCGAGCCGCCGTTTCCAGGCCCTCCGGTAGAGGAACCCGACCCAGAGCCGCCGCCCGAACTCGATGAATCCGAGCCGGAGCCAGAAGTATCCGAGCTACCGGGCTTTCCGGACTGCTGGGCGTCCTGCTCCTTTTGCTGCTCGACCTTATTCACCGTTGCCGCCACGCTATTGTTGGACAATCGATCGATGATCTTGGTGTTGGTGAGCACGATGGTTTTGCCATTGGCAAGCGTGACTTCGTTGTCCGGGGCCTCGGCGCCGTCCGCATCGTCGGTGCCAAACACAATATGCCCGACCACACTTGCCCAAGCATATCCAGTCGTGGTGCCCAGATCGCTTTTGACCTCATGCCCCACGCGCGGTTCGCGTGCGGCATGCGCCTGCATCATGGACGGCACGGTCATGCCATAGGCAGAAACGCCAGCTATGACCAGCACCAGCGAGCACGATAGCAGTGCGTACGCCCGCGGCGCCAAGCCCAGTCGGCGTCGCATGCGCACCGCGGCGCCGCGCTTTGTCTGAGTGCCACCGGGCCGCATGCGTTCTCCTCCAAGAAAAACACGCCGCTCGGGAGCGGCGCATTCATTCGAATCCATATTTGAGTGTATCAGCGAACCAAAAAGGTTGCGCAACGAATGGACAAATTAAGGATGCGAGCGGAAGCATCCATGCGATAAGCGGATACGAAGCATCTTTGTTGCACAACAAACTCACAGTCGCACGGGGAAATTATGACTACCCCGTGCGTCGCGAGGAAAACATACGGCAGGAGCAGGCTCGCCAACTAAATCGCGCGGCGGGCCTCGATGGCGCGGCCAAGCGTAAGCTCGTCGGCATACTCCAAGTCGCCGCCCACGGGAAGGCCGCTTGCCAGACGCGACACCTCGACGCCCAACGGCTTGATGGTACGGGCCAGATAGCTCGCCGTGGTCTCGCCCTCAATATTGGGGTTGGTGGCGATGATGACCTCGTGGATGTCCTCGTGGCCCAAGCGTGCCAGCAGCTCTCGAATGTGCAGCTGCTCGGGGCCAATCTTGTCCATGGGACTGATCACGCCGCCCAATACGTGGTAGAGGCCGTGGTAGCTGCCCGTGCGCTCGATCGCCTGGACATCGCGCGGCTCGCCCACCACGCAAATGCGAGTGGTATCGCGCATCGGGTCCTGGCAGATGGAGCACTCGTCGGCCGTGGCGTAGTTAAAGCAGCGGCTGCAAAAGTGGACCTCCTGCTTGACCTCCAGGATGGCCTCGGCCAGGCGGCGCGCCTCCTCGGCATCGGCCTCGAGCAGGTAATAGGCGATGCGCTGGGCCGACTTGGGACCAATGCCCGGCAGACGGCCCAGCTCATCGAGCAGTTTTTGCAGACTGTGGTTGGCACTCATATATATGCGTGTCTTAGAACGGCATGCCCGGGATGTTGAGGCCGCCGGTGATGGCGCCCATCTGCTTGTTGGCGAGCTCGTTGACGCCGCGGACGGCCTCGTTGACGGCAGCCATGATCATATCCTGCAGCATATCGACGTCCTCGGGATCGAGCGCATCGGGATCGATGGTGAGGTTGACGAGCTCCATCTCGCCGTTAACGGTCACCTTGACCATGCCGCCGCCGGCAGAGGCGTCGACGGTCTGGGACTTGAGGTTCTCCTGCGCGGCGGCAAGCTGCTCCTGCATCTTGCGAGCCTGCTTCATCATCTGCTGCATGTTCATACCGGCCATGATGGCTCCTTTACGTGCGGCCGCACGCCGAGCTGCAAGGGCAGCCGGAGCACGGCGGGACTTTCAAACTCAAAAATCGTACCACGGCGCGCGGCGAGAGAGCGGGGCGGACGTGTTACCTCAGTCGATATACATGTCCTCCAATACAAACCGCACTCAAAGATTATGCAAGGTCGAATTATGCAAGGTTGCATAATATCGCACACTCAATCTAGTAGAGCCGAATCCGGCATTTCATGTGCGCCACTAAATAGCTAAATGTCGAACCGCTGCTCGAGGCGGCGCACATGGCGGCAGGGTATAATTTGATTGCCATAGATAGTAATTTGGAGGTGCCCCATGAATGCCCCCAACGCGCTCCAAAACATCCGCTCAAAACACCCCGTTGCATATGTGGTTCTCTATCTCTTTGTCGGCTGGGCATTGCTGGTTGTCATCACCCATGCCATAGCTTTTGGAGCAGAACTGCTGATAGCCAGCTCGGACCAGCCCGTCGTCAAATGGGAGACGACCGATGAGTGCACCGACGGAACCCGAACCGTCTACTACAACAGCCCGTCCCTCTATCAAGAGTTCAAGGTCAAGATAAAGGACTTCAAGATTGTCGATGCCGAGCTAGGCGTTTATTTGGCAATCGGAGCAACCATTAACGCCGAGCAAGTCGAGTACACGGACAGCCATGCGACGTATCGTATCGACCTCAGCATCCTAGGCCGACCGTCACGCACCTGTCTGCTCAAATGCGACATACGCGGCACCACATTACACATGTCCGAAATACAGATGCGCCCGGACAAGGGGTCCTCTTCTTGAGCAGTATACCCGCCTGCGCAGCTACTCCACCGGCTTGAAGATGGTGGCCTGGCCAAAGACGCTGCGGATGAGGGCCTTGGCCTCGTCCTCGGTCTGCGGGATGCTCGGGGCTGCGCCCTGATGGCCGAAGGGGCTGCCAGCACCGGGATTGGATTCCCAGGGAGCGGCGGGGACGTCGTCGTTTGCAGAGGCTGCGGGTGCCACAGCAGCGGCCTTGGTCGCGGACGCCGCACCCGGCACGTCGAACGGGGGCAGATCGTCCCCGCCGGCATCGGCAGCAAAACCACCGACCATAGCATCGTCGTAGGGCACCTGCTCGGATTCCCATGGCGCAGCCTGCGCAGGCGGCTGAGCCATGGGGACGGACGCGCGCTCGGGCGCTCGGGGCGCGGGCTCGGTCGGGAGCTTGCCCGTGGCAGGAGCACCGGCAGGGTTGTCGGAGCGCAGCCAAGGGGCCTTGGCCAGGTCGGATGACTTGGGCGCAGGCGCGGCAGCGGACTTGGGCGCGGGGATCGGAGCAGCCGGTTTGGGCGCAGCGGGTTCAGGCGCCGACGGGGTCGGTGCCGCTACCGGCGCCGCTTTTGGCTGCGTCGCGCTGGCGCTCGAGGATGCAGGGGGCACCGAGGACACGGGTTGCGGGTCCGCAGATACCGCAGCCCGTGCAGATGGAGAATGCTCCTCATGTTGAGGAGCCGGCGTGCCACCCCCATCCAGGACATAGTCGACGGTACGACGACCGAAGACCGCGCAGACCGGACCCTGTCTCTTATACACATCTGACGCTGCCGACGAATAGCCTTGTGTAGATCT
>URGY01000094.1 GCA_900547505.1 uncultured Collinsella sp. | reverse complement strand
TATCGGCACCGAGCGCCACGAATCCCGCCGTATCGACAACCAGCTGCGCGGCCGCTCCGGACGTCAGGGCGATCCGGGCGAGACCCAGTTCTACCTGTCGCTCGAGGACGACCTCATGCGCCTGTTCGGCGGCGACAAGATGGACCGCGTCTCCAAGATGATGGTCACGGCCGACATGGGCGACGACATGCCCATCCAGCACAAGATCATCTCCAAGGCCGTCGAGAGCGCCCAGCACAAGGTCGAGAGCATCAACTTCTCCATGCGTAAGAGCGTCCTTGAGTACGACGACGTTATGAACAAGCAGCGCCAGGTCATCTACGCCGAGCGCAATAAGATTCTGGACGGCAAGGACCTGACCGACCACATCACCGAGGTCATGCACGATACCGTCTACCGTTGCGTGCAGGAGTTCTGCACCAAGGACAGCCACGATGGTGAGCGCGACCTGGAGGGCCTTCGCAAGTGGGTTGTGGAGCTCACCGGTCACATCGATACGCCGAAGTTCCCCGACGAGGATTATGAGGCCCTGGCTGCCGATGTCCTGGCTTACGTAGAGAAGTGCTACAACATGAAGGCCGAGCGCTTGGGCGAGGACCTGATGCGCGAGCTCAACACCCAGGTCATGCTGCGCGTCATCGATACCCGCTGGATGAACTACCTGCAGGAGATGGACTACCTCAAGACCGGCATCGGCCTGCGCGGCTTTGGCCAGCGCGACCCGCTGGTTGAGTACAAGACCGAGGCCTACGGCGCGTTCCAGATACTCGTCGATACCATGTATGAGGATTACCTGCGCACGGTTCTGCGCATCGAGATCAAGGCTGCCCCGCGTGCCGTGGAGCACAAGGAGGGGCCCGCGCTCGAGGGCGCGCACTTCTCCGGTCCTGCCGAGGTCGATGGTGACAACGGCGACTCGGTGCTGCGCAAGCAGGCGCAGGTGCAGGCCCGCACGGCTGTCCAGGGTGGTCCGGCTGCCGTCAACAACGGTGGCAAGGTGACCACCTATCGCAAGTCCGAGAGCGACGATCCGTACGTCAACGTGGGCCGCAACGACCCGTGCCCCTGCGGTAGCGGCAAGAAGTTTAAGTACTGCCACGGCAGGAATCGTTAATGGCTGAGGCTTTAGAGGTAACGCCCGCCGAGCTGGACGCGTTTGCGGACCGGCTCGGCGAGGTCGAGTCGTATCTCCATTTGGACGAAAAGCGCACGCGCGTGACCGAGCTCGAGGCCAAAAGTGTTGCCCCTGGCTTTTGGGATGACGCCGACGCCGCCCGTGCCACCATGGAGGAGATCGCGCGTACCAAGGAAGATATCGCTGCCGTGGACACCGCGCGTGGCGAGCTTTCCGATGCCCGCGCCGCGCTGGAGCTTGCCGAGGAAATGGGGGATGACCCCGACGCCGTCGCCCTTCGCGAGGAGGCTGCAGCCACGGCTGAGCGCCTGGCCCGTGCCATCGATGAGCTTGAGCTTTCGAGCTGGTTTACCGGTGAGTTCGATCACGGCGATGCCATTGTGACCATCAAGCCCGGACAGGGTGGTCTGGAGGCCCAGGACTGGACCTTCATGCTCTTTAAGATGTACATGAAGTACTGCCAGCGTCGCGGCTGGAAGGTCACCATTAACGACTGTCCCGCGGCCGAGGTCATCGGCATCGACCGCGCGACCTTTACCGTCGAGGGCAAGGACGCATTTGGCATGCTGCGCGCCGAGGCCGGCGTTCACCGCTTGGTTCGCATTAGCCCCACCGACGACAAGAAGCGCCGCCAGACCACGTTTGCCGGCGTCGAGGTCATCCCCGTGCTACCCGATGATATCGACATCGAAATCAGTCCCGATGACATCCGCGTGGACGTGTACCACGCGAGCGGCCCGGGCGGTCAGGGCGTCAACACCACCGACTCCGCCGTGCGCGTGACGCATTTCCCCAGCGGCATTGTGGTTACCTGCCAAAACGAGCGCAGCCAGATCCAGAACAAGGCCGCGTGCATGCAGATCCTCAAGGCTCGCCTGTACGAGATTGAGCTCGAGAAGCGCGCCGAGGCCCTGGATGAGATTCGCGGACCCAAGACCACGATCGGTTTTGGCAACCAGATTCGCAGCTACGTGCTCTACCCGTATCAGATGGTTAAGGACCTACGCACGGGCGTGGAGACCAGCAACGTCGAGGCAGTTCTTGACGATGGCGACCTGGACCCGTTTGTTATTGGCTACCATCGCTGGGCCACCGGCAACGCCGATGCAGAAGGCTCGGAGGTCTAAAACATCGGGCGGCTTCAAGCCGATGCTAAGCCCAACGGTTGGACGGGTTTGTATCCAGAATAAACCCTGCGCAGGGGTGGTTTTTGTTCGGCGAATCGTTAGAATCGAATACAAGAAGAAGTTCAAAGCGCATCCGTTTGGGTGCGCTTTTTTGAGGGAGGCAGCATGGCATATCGTCTGGACATCAAGCGCATTCTTTCGATGAACTTCTTTCACGACCTGCCCCAGATCATGTTGGGGTGCGCTCTGGCCGCCATCGCGACCGACCTGTTTTTGATTCCCAACGGTCTTGCCGCCGGTGGCGTTACGGGCCTTGCGACTATTATCCAGGCGGTCGGCGCGGCGCGAGGCGTGTCGCTTCCCGTCGGTATCCAGACCATCGTGATGAATGCCTTGCTGCTGCTGGTCGTTATGCGCGAGGGCGGCATGTTCTACGTGGTGCAGACCGCGACGGGCTTTGTGCTGCTGGGCTTCTTTACCGATCTGTTCGCCCCGTTTGTAGCACCTCTGGCGGATGCGGACCTGATGCTTCCCGCTATGTGGGGCGGCATTATTACGGGCATCGGTTACGGCATGGTGTTGCGCGCCGGCGCCAACACCGGCGGCTCGGACACGATTGGCCAAATCATCTCGCGTAACACCTCGCTGCCGGTGGGCTCGACCGTCATGGCGATCGATGTTGCCGTATGCGCGCTGTCGGCTCCGGTCTTTTCAATCGAAAACGCACTATATGCAGGCCTTTCGATGGTCATTAGCGGCTACGTGATCGATGCCGTGGTCGATGGTGGCAACAAGCGCCGTATGGTACTCATCATCTCGGACAAGTTCCCTGATATCGCTGCCGATATCATGTATGGCCTGGGTCGTGGTTGTACCAAGTTTAAGGCGACTGGCATGTATTCGGGTGCCGAGAAGCCGGTGATTATGGTCATCGTGAGCCGTCGAGAGCTCAATACCCTCAAGACGATCGTGCGCGAGCGCGATCCTCACGCCATTGTGACGGTCGCTGACGTTACGGAAGCCTTCGGCGAGGGATTCAAGGACATTAGCGCGTAGAGTCGACCGCGTTCCATCCAAAAGACGTTCACATTGATAAACCGTTTCATCAGCGGTTCTGCCTGCTAAATTGTTCAAATAATGATAAAAACTCTGGTAAAGCCATCAGTTTCCAGCATAATGAATGACGTACGTGCATTGCGGCTGTGTTGGGATTACCTTCGGTGCCGTGCGCATTTTGTCTAATGAGGATGAAAGGAAGGCACAATGAGCGACGAAGAGCTCAAAAAGGTTGCCAACGAGGTAAGGAAGGGCATCGTCACCTGCGTGCACGCTGCCAAGTCCGGCCATCCGGGCGGTTCGCTCGGCGCTGCCGACATCATGACCTATCTGTACTTTGAGGAAATGAACGTCGACCCGGCCGATCCCCGCAAGGCCGATCGCGATCGCTTCGTGCTTTCCAAGGGTCACTGCGCGCCTGGTCTGTACGCCGTGCTCGCCGAGCGCGGGTTCTTTCCCAAGGAGGACCTCGAGACGCTGCGCCATATCGGCAGCCACCTGCAGGGCCATCCCAACATGAACGACACCCCGGGCGTTGATATGTCCACCGGCTCGCTGGGCCAGGGTATCTCCGCCGCCGTGGGTATGGCCGTTGCCGCCAAGCACTGGGGCGATACTTACCGCACGTACGCCCTGCTGGGCGATGGCGAGAGCGAGGAGGGCCAGGTCTGGGAGGCCGCCATGTTTGCCGGCAACCAGCAGCTCGATAACCTCTGCGTGATCGTCGACCACAACGGCCTGCAGATCGACGGCCCCGTCGAGGAGGTCAACGACCCCATGCCGCTCGCCGACAAGTTCCGCGCGTTCAAGTTCCACGTGGTGGAGCTCGCCGACGGCAACGACTTCGACCAGATCCGCGCCGCCTTTGCCGAGGCTCGCGCCACCAAGGGGCAGCCGACCGCCATTATCGCCGAGACCCTGAAGGGCAAGGGCGTGTCCTTTATGGAGAACCAGGTTGGTTGGCACGGCAAGGCCCCCAACGATGAACAGTTTGAGCAGGCCATGGCAGAGCTCACGGCCGCCGGAGAGGAGCTCTAGGATGGCAGACGTCAAAAAAATCGCCACGCGCGTAAGCTACGGCGAGGCCCTCGTCGAGCTCGCCAACGAGCACGATGACTTTGTGGTCCTCGACGCCGACCTGGCCGCCGCCACGCAGACCGGCAAGTTCAAGGCCGCCTGCCCCGATCGTTTCTTCGATGTGGGCATTGCCGAGAGTAACCTGATGGGCGTCGCCGCCGGTATCGCGACCACCGGCCGCGTTGCCTTCGCGAGCACCTTTGCCATGTTCGCCGCCGGCCGCGCTTTTGAGCAGGTCCGTAACTCCATCGGCTACCCGCACCTCAACGTTAAGATTGGTGCCACGCACGCCGGTATCTCGGTGGGCGAGGACGGCGCCACGCACCAGTGCTGCGAGGATATCGCCCTCATGCGCGTCATCCCTGGCATGACTGTGATCGTTCCTGCCGACGACGTCGAGGCCCGCGCGGTGACGCGCGCCGCCTACGAGTGCGACGGTCCGGTGTACATGCGCTTCGCCCGTTTGGCCTCGCCGGTTATCAACGACCCCGAGACCTACAACTTCGAGTTGGGTAAGGGTATTGTCATGCGCGAGGGCGCCGATGTGACCATCATCGCCTGTGGCCTGATGGTCGGCGAGGCTCTCGAGGCCGCCGAGCAGCTCGCTGCCGAGGGCATCGACGCCGAGGTCATCAACATGCACACCATCAAGCCCATCGATGCCGACCTGATCGTCAAGAGCGCCACCAAGACCGGCCACGTCGTGACCGTCGAGGAGCACTCTGTGATCGGTGGCCTGGGCAGCGCCGTTGCCGACGTCCTGTGCGAGCAGTGCCCGACGCCGCTCAAGAAGATCGGCGTCAACGACACCTTCGGTGAGTCCGGCCCGGGCGCCGAGCTCCTGCACAAGTACGGCCTGGACGCCGCCAACATCGTGGCGACCACCAAAGAGTTCTTGGGCTAAAGCAAGACGGATTTCAAGGACTGCTTCGCCAGTACTATGGAAACCCGGCAGGGGCGCTCTCTTGGAGAGCGCCCCTGTTTCAGTTGCGGTGAAATAGGGACTGATTAGACCTTTTAACTGGTAAAACAGTCCCTATTTCACCGCAACTCATGAAGACGCCCCTCAAGCACGGTCCCATCAGGGAAAAGGGCATATATCGACAAAGCGCAATTCAGACCCTTCCAGCGTTGTATATGCAGCACCCCAAGATAAACGCGGCGACCCCTTAGTTACCGCAGGCCGGACACAGGGCTACTCTCCAAATCTTTCCGCAGGACGGAGGAGCCCCCGCAGCGCGAAGCGCGCAGCGGGGGCTCCGACATGTCCGAGGACGATTTGGAGAGTAACCCTGTGCCCGGCCGACGGGATCCCTAAGCACGCCATGCTTCTTATGTGCAGCAAAGCTAATACTGCTAAAATACAAAGCGCTCATGTAGTTTAAACGCACGACGATAAGGAGCACCAGTGGGTAACCACTTCCGTACCTCCGGTGCGGGCGATGATGCCCCCAAGACGCAGGCAGGCGTCCAGGGCAGTCGTTTCGCCACTCCGGATTCAGAGGGCCAGCCTGTTGCTCAGGCCCCCGCTCAGCCGGCAGATCAGGCACAGCCGGCATCCGATCCCTTTGCCTACAATCCAACCAGCGATGTCGCGCTTTCCGGCACGGCGGGTTTTGAGCCCGTTCAGGCCGTGACCGCTCGCGTGGAGCAGCCTCAGGCTGGTGCCGCCACGCCGCAGCCTACCATGGCCGGCATTCCCGACCCCTTGGCCCCTGCGACGCCGGCTCCTCAGCCTGCGCAGTCCGGTCTCTTTGCCGCTATTCCCGACCCCACGCAGCCTGCTGCCCCGGTGGTCGAGAGCGATCAGGCAGCCGAGGTCGCAAGCCTCGATAACGCGCTCAACAACCCCGATTTTACGTCGGTGTTTGCGCCCATCGATCCGCAGGCCAGCCGCAAGAAGATGGCCAAGCAGGCCGGTGTCGAGCCCGTCATCCTTATGGAGCATGTCACCAAGATCTATCCGGCACAGCCCAACAAGCCTGCACTCGACGACATCAACATCGAGATCTATCCGGGCGAGTTCGTCTTCCTGGTCGGTCACTCCGGCTCGGGTAAGACCACGCTGCTGTCGACGCTCAATCGTGACGTCAAGCCGACGAGCGGCCGCATCCTGGTTGCCGGTCAGGACCTCATGAAGATCAAGAACCGCAAGGTTCCGTTCCTGCGCCGCCAGATTGGCGCCGTGTTCCAGGACTTTAAGCTTCTGCCGCAAAAGACCGCCTACGAAAACGTGGCGTTTGCCCTGCAGTGCATCGGCAAGCCCAAGGGCTGTCTCTTATACACATCTGACGCTGCCGACGAATAGCCTTGT
>URGY01000093.1 GCA_900547505.1 uncultured Collinsella sp. | reverse complement strand
CTGAGCTGGGCCTATGCCGGAATCTCTCCCACAGAAACCACCGAAGAGCCTATTTTGTTGAGCATTGGATTTATCTATAAACCGCAGCTCCTGCGTCTGTCGAGCATTTGGGCGAATCCGCGCAAGCGTCGCCGCTTTGACTTGATTATTGTTGCCGTTATGGCGCTGATCGTGGTCATCACCGGCATGTGCGCCGCATTTATGGCAGGCCCCGGCATCCCCATTATGAGCTTTATGTACGGCCTTAACTTTGAGCGCTACCGTACGCTGGCGCTGCTGATGGTCGTCGCCGGCGGCGTCACCGCAGCCATCGACTTTATCTACGCCATCATCACGGTGCTGCGCCATGCCGGCGACGTCACCAAGATCTACCTGATCTGCTTCGCCGTAAGCGTAGTGCTGCCGGTGATCCTGATTAAGCTGCTGGGTCTGATGGGCGCTGTGGTGAGCTACCTAGCCATCATGGTCCTACTCGTGGTGCTACTGATTATCGAGTACGCCCACATCCGCCAACGCATTGAGCGCGACCGCAACCCCTACGGCGCCTAATTAGCTGCCCCCGGTCACCGGAATTTGCGATGGAATCACCCCGGCTGGGGTCACATTGCGAACAATATGCATCACGCAAAACTAAGTGAGTAGACTTTTACCGAATCCCCGACCACACCGACAGAGCACAAGTCTTTGACCTGCGGTTTTATTGAGGCAAATATGTTGGGTGCTCGGCATTTCCAAAAAAGTCTACTCACTTAGCCAGCGGGCAGCCAAATGATTATTTAATCCCCGTCCCAGAGAAATCAATTAGCGGGCAGAAGGGCAAAAGTAGTCAAAAAACCCTTCCCAAATTAGCTACCCCTTGCACCCGTTATTCGCCCGGGTTGATGTTTGCGTAGAACTCCGCCCCATCATCGAGCCGCAGGATGCCCACGCGACCGAACTCGGAGCCGGTGGCGGCAGCGCAGTCGATGTCGATGCGATCGGGCACGCCGGCAGTGTCCTCGCCGCCCAAGCGCACGATCTGCCCGCGTCCCGATTCCTCATCGAGCCCCGCCAGACCACCGACCTCGCAATAGCGCCCAAGCGATACCGTGGGCGTGTGGCCGCTCACCACGACCGGGCCCTTGCCCTCGGCAGAAAGCAGCCCGGTCGGCACATCCCAATAGCCGTGACGAATCCACAGCAGGTCATTGGACGACTGCACCGCGAGCATCTGCTGCAGCAGCTCGCGATCGGCACCCACCGCTCCGACGCCATCGGCACAATCGACGCCATGCTCAAGCAAAAACGCGCGCGCCGCCTTTATCTCGATTCCAGCATGTACCAGCAGATACGGGCGCTCCTCGGTCTCGACCACCGCGTAGAGCGGCAGCGCGGCCATCCATTGCACGAGCTCCTCGTATGCCTCAAATTCCATGTCGTTGAGCTGCTCGCGCGTCGTCCAGCCACCGTTGATATCCCAGGTCTCGGCATCGAGCGGATCCTGGCCAATGATGGCATCGAGCATGATCTGCTCGTGATTGCCCTTGAGCACGCGGGCGTTGGGCAGCGAGCGCACGAGCTTAATAACGCCGACCGGATCGGGCCCGCGATCGATCATGTCGCCCAGCACGTACAGCGTGTCGTCGGACGTCAACGAGATCTTAGACAGGGCCTCGTCAAGCGCACGCACGTGCCCGTGAGCATCAGATGTCACATAGATCGCCATGGTACGCCTCTCCTTGTATTGCGGCCGAAGCCCGGCGCCGCAACTAAAACTTCAAGTTGAACTTAAACGTTACCCATTGTACTCCGTTGCAATAAAGCTGGAAAGGGTTTCCGAGCAGAGGCAAAGACGGCAGCCGTCTATGACGATATCGCGCACGCCCGCAATCCAACCCCATAAACCCACCATCTTTGGGTACAAATAACCGCAGGCAACTGACCGTGCCACGCCAACCACCCAGGAGCGGACACCATCCATGAACCAGATCCTTCTCTTTATCGGCCTCGTTATTATTCTGTGCCTGACCATCAAACCCGTCGGCAAAAAACTCCCCTTCCCCACCCTGCTCATCTTTATCGCGCTCGGCATGCTGTTGGGCGTCAACGGCCCGGCGCATATCGACTTTAGCGACTACGCGCTCACCGAAACCGTCTGCAGCACGGCGCTGCTGTTCATCATGTTCTACGGCGGCTTTAACACCAACATCGACCGCGCCAAGCCCGTCGCCGTGCCCGCGGTGCTGCTGAGCACGCTCGGCGTCGTCATCACCGCAGGCATCACCGGCGTGTTCGCCCACTTCGTGCTGGGCTTCGACTGGATCGGCGGCCTGCTGCTGGGCTCGGTCGTGGCGTCGACCGATGCGGCCAGCGTCTTTAGCGTGCTGCGCGAGCACAGCCTGTCGCTGAGGGGCGGCACCGACTCGCTGCTCGAGGTCGAATCGGGCTCCAACGACCCCGTCGCCTACATGCTCACCGCCGTGCTCGCCACACTCGCGGCCGGCGGCGACATCAACATTCCCGCACTGCTGGCCAAGCAGATTATCCTGGGCGTGGGCCTGGGCCTCGCCATCGGCTGGGCGGCGGGCCGCCTGATTGAACGCGCACACGCAACGGCCGAGGGTGCGCAGACCATCTTTTTGTTCGCCGTGGCCATCGTCGCCTACGCGCTGCCGAGCTACCTGGGCGGCAACGGATTTTTGGCCGTGTACCTGGCCGGCATTGTGCTGGGCGCGAGCGACATCACCGGCAAAGTCGAGATAGCGCACTTCTTTGACACCCTCACCGAGATGGCAGAGATGACGATCTTCCTCTTGCTCGGCCTGCTCGTGACGCCCGCGCGCCTGCCGCAGATGCTGCTGCCGGGCCTGGCGCTCATGGCGTTCATGCTCTTCGTGAGCCGCCCCATCGCCGTAGGCATGCTGCTGGCGCCGTTTAGGACGAACCCTCGCCAGGTTGCGCTCGTAAGCTGGGCGGGCCTGCGCGGAGCAGCTTCGGTCGTCTTTAGTCTCTTTGCCGTGGTTGCCGGCGTTCCCGGTGGGCACGACCTATTTGACCTGGTCTTTGTGATTGCCGTGTCGAGCATTGTGGTACAGGGTTCGCTGCTGCCGGCGGTGGCGAAGAAGCTCGATATGATCGATGCGACCGGCGACGTGCGCCGCACCTTTAACGACTACCGCGACGAGGACGGCATGTCGTTTGTAAAGCTCAAGGTGGGCGCTGGCCATCCGTTTGTCGGACGCTCGCTCGCGGACATTGGCAGCGCCACCGACATGCTCGTGGTCCTGGTGCTGCGCGACGGGGCGCACCCGGTACTGCCCAATGGCGACACCGTGATCCAGGAAGGCGATCTGCTGGTGATGGCCGCCCCAACGTTCGAAGAGCGTGCCGAGGTTACGCTGCGCGAAGTCACCGTGACACCCCACGGTCGCCTGGCCGGCCAGCGCCTGCGCGATGTGCCGCAAGGCAAGCATCCGTTTATTGTGGTGATGCTCAAGCGCGACGGCCAAACGATCATTCCCGATGGCAACACCCTAATACACTCCGGCGACGAAGCCGTTATCGCCACACTGGCATCGTAGTGACCAGGAGGTAGCTAATTTGCGACGAAGAGATCAAGCGCCTAGAGAACCTCATGCCTTCGCTTGCAGTTTTGGATTTGCCTGAGGAGTAAAGCACCCCTCCCCCATGTAACCATCCTGTAAATCATAGCGGCGCAGTCGAGTTTTACCGTGATGCGGTCGCGCCTGGCGCTCCACTGTGCTAAAGTATCCCGAACGTTCAAACGACTACGAGGGGGAACTAGAAGATGGCACGTGTGCACAACTTCTCAGCTGGCCCGGCCGCGCTGCCTACAAGCGTGCTCGCCGAGATCGCCGACGAGATGATGGACTACCGCGGTTGCGGCATGTCCGTGCTCGAGATGAGTCATCGATCTAGCATGTACCAGCAGATCATCGACGACGCCGAGGCAACCCTGCGCCGCCTGCTGAGCATCCCCGACAACTACCGTGTCCTGTTTTTGCAGGGCGGCGCCACGCTTCAGTTTGCGGGCATCCCCATGAACCTCATGCGCCGCGGCCGCGCCGGCTACGTCGTCACCGGCAACTTTGCCAACAAGGCATGCAAAGAAGCCGCCAAGTACGGTGAGGCTGTGCTGCTCGCGAGCTCCGAGGACACCAACTTCGACCGCATCCCCGACATGGCCGACATCAACGCGCGCATTGCCGACGAGGCCGCGGGCGACGGGCTCGACTACGTCTACATCTGCCAGAACAACACCATCTTTGGCACCATGTACCACGAGCTACCCAACTGCGGCGACGTGCCGCTGGTCGCCGATGTCTCGAGCTGCTTTCTGTCGCAGCCGCTCGACGTTGAGCGCTACGGGCTCATTTACGCCGGCGCTCAGAAAAACGCCGGCGCCGCGGGCGTGACCGTGGTCATCGTGCGTGACGACCTCATCGCCGGCGGACCCGCCTTTACGCAGACGCCGCAGTACATGGACCTTAGGACCCAGGCCGCCAAGGGCTCCATGCTCAACACGCCCAACACCTTTGGCATCTACGTGTGCGGCAAGGTATTCCGCTGGGTCGAGGAGACCGGAGGACTTGCCGCCATGGCCGAGCGCAACTGGGCCAAGGCCAACCTGCTCTATGAGCTGCTCGAGCACAGCGAGCTGTTCCATAGCACCACGCAGACCGACAGCCGCTCCATCGCCAACGTCACCTTCCGCACCGGCGACGTCGAACTCGACGCGGCCTTTGTCGCAGGCGCGGCCGAGCATCAGATTCAAAACGTCAAGGGCCATCGTCTGGTGGGAGGCATGCGCGCCAGCGTCTACAACGCCGTAACCATGGAAGACGTGCAGGCACTGGCCTCGTACATGAAGGACTTCGAAGCGCAGCATAGTTTGAGCCCGCGATCTAACTAGCCCGCGACCCGCGGGCCGACCAGCCACTTCAAACCACTTGTTTTAAACAAACCCGCTAAGGAGTTTTTCATGCGCAAGATCAAAACCATCGATGACATCACTAAAGACGGCAAAGTCGAGTTTGGCGAAGGCTACGAATTCGTGAGCACCGCCGAGGAGGCCGACGCCATTCTGATGCGCTCGACCGACCTGCACGGCTACGAGCTGCCCGAGGGCATCCGCGCCATCGCCCGCTGCGGCGCCGGCGTCAACAACATCCCCGTCGAGGAGTACGCCAAGAAGGGCGTCGTCGTCTTTAACTCCCCCGGCGCCAACAGCAATGCCGTCAAGGAGCTCGTCCTGGGCATGCTGGTGCTCTCGAGCCGCGGCGTAGTACAGTCGATGAACTGGGTGCGCGACAACGCCGACGACCCCGAGATTCAGGTCGATGCCGAGAAGGCCAAGAAGGCCTTTGTGGGCCGCGAGCTCAAGGGCAAGCGCATCGGCGTCATCGGCCTGGGCAACGTGGGCTCCAAGGTCGCCAACGCCTGCGTCGACCTGGGCATGGACGTTTACGGCTACGACCCGTTCATTTCCGTCGAGCACGCGTGGGTGCTGAGCCGCGAGGTGCAGCGTGTGGGCACGCTCGAGGATCTCTGCCGCGGCTGCGACTACCTCACCGTACACGTGCCCAGCAAGGCCGACACCATCGGCATGATCAGCACCGAGCAGATTAACCTGCTGGCACCCGACGCCGTGCTCATCAACTACGCACGCGAGACCATCATTGACGAGGACGCCGTCGACGCTGCCCTGCGCGAGGGCAAGCTGAGCTGGTTTAGCTGCGACTTTGCCACGCCCAAGACCGTCAAGATGCCGAACACGTTTATCACCACGCACTCGGGCGCCGGCACTGGCGAGGCCGAGGCCAACTGCGCCGATATGGCCATCAGCGAGCTCAAGGATTACCTGGAGAACGGCAACATCGCACATAGCGTCAACTACCCCGCCTGCAGCATGGGCAAGGCGCGCGCCGCAAGCCGCATCGCCTGCCTGCACGCCAACGTGCCCAACATGATCGGCCAGATCACGGCCATTCTCGCCAAGGACAACGCCAACGTGCAGCGTATGACCAACGAGTCCGCCGGCGAGAACGCCTACACCATGTTCGACACCGACGAGCACCTGGACAGTAGCACCATCGAGGCGCTCAAGCAGATTCCGTCGATGTATCGCGTGCGCGTAATCAAATAGCGCCGGCTGATCTGACGGGCAGTTCCCCATGTGGCCTGCCCGTCACTGACATTGAATGCCCGCGGGGGCGCCTTTCGCACGAGAGGCGCCCCCGTTTTTGTGAGCACTCCATTAAATGCACCGAGCCGCTTCTTGGCATACAATCTGTATGTTTACCTAACTATCTGTGAGGTGCCTATGGTTGATACAGATTTTGCTTGGCGGCTTACGCAAGGACTCGTGCGGATCGACAGCTCAGACCCGGGTGCGTATGAGGACGAGATTGAGCGCTATATCAAAGCGTTGGCTGAGGAACGGTTGGCGCAGCTGAGTCATCCGGTGCTCCATGCCGTGCAGGTTGAGGAACTCGAGGTGCTGCCCGGGCGCCGCAACCTCATGGTCACCGTGCCGGGCCAAAGCGACGAGCCGCGACTCGTCTATATCTGCCATATGGATACCGTAACCTTGGGCGATGGCTGGGACGCGGACACGCCGCCGCTCGGGGCAGTTGTGCGCAACAACAAACTCTATGGCCGCGGCGCCTGCGACATGAAGGGCGGACTGGCCTGTCTCTTATACACATCTCCGAGCCCACGAGACTACGCTGCATCTCGT
>URGY01000092.1 GCA_900547505.1 uncultured Collinsella sp. | reverse complement strand
GAGATGCAGCGTAGTCTCGTGGGCTCGGAGATGTGTATAAGAGACAGGATATGACTCGCTTTCTGCGCGCTATGATCTCCCATCCCTCTGAGTCCTGCGAGGAGGGTGAGGTTGTCGCTTGCATCAAGGCCGAGATGGAGAGCCTTGGCTATGACGAGGTCAAGGTCGACGGCCTGGGTAACGTCATGGGCTTTATGGGCGAGGGCGACAAGATCATCGCCATCGACTCCCACATCGACACCGTCGGCATCGGCAACATCGAGAACTGGGATGCCGATCCCTACGAGGGCTACGAGACCGACGAGATCATCTACGGCCGCGGCGGCTCTGACCAGGAGGGCGGCATGGCTTCCGCTACCTACGCTGCCAAGATGATGAAGGACATGGGTCTCATCCCTGAGGGCTATAAGATCATGGTCGTCGGCACCGTCCAGGAAGAGGACTGCGACGGCATGTGCTGGCAGTACATCTACAACAAGGACGGCATTAAGCCCGAGTTCGTCATTTCCACCGAGCCCACCGACGGCGGCATCTACCGCGGTCACCGCGGCCGCATGGAGATTCGCGTCGACGTTCACGGCACCTCCTGCCACGGCTCCGCTCCCGACCGCGGCGATAACGCCATTTACAAGATGGCCGACATCATCGCCGACGTCCGCGCCCTCAACAACAACGGCTGCGACGAGTCGACCGACATCAAGGGTCTCGTCAAGATGCTCGACCCCAAGTACAACCCCGAGCACTTCGAGGACGCCCGCTTCCTGGGCCGCGGCACCTGCACCGTCAGCCAGATCTTCTACACCAGCCCCAGCCGTTGCGCCGTGGCTGATTCCTGCGCCATCTCCATCGACCGTCGCATGACCGCCGGTGAGACCTGGGAGTCCTGCCTGGACGAGATCCGCAACCTGCCGGCCGCCAAGAAGTACGGCGACGACGTGAAGGTCTCCATGTACATGTACGACCGTCCGTCCTGGACCGGCGAGGTCTACGAGACCGAGGCTTACTTCCCCACGTGGATCAACAAGGAGACCGCTCCGCACGTCAAGGCCCTCGTCGACGCCCACAAGGCCATGTTCGGTGACGAGCGCATCGGCTGCGAGCCCAGCATGGACAAGCGCACTGGTCGTCCACTGTGCGACAAGTGGACCTTCTCCACGAACTGTGTTTCCATCCAGGGCCGCTATGGCATCCCCTGCGTGGGCTTTGGCCCGGGTGCCGAGTCTCAGGCTCACGCTCCCAACGAGGTCACCTACAAGGACGACCTGGTCACCGCTGCCGCCATGTACGTGGCTGCCCTGAACCTCTACGATCCGAGCCAGGCCGATGGCGACGCCACCGTGTTCCGCGCCGGTCTGACCAACAACAAGATCGATTAGTCCCATTCCTCGATTTTGTTGAGCCGGGGGCCGCTCGTGTCCCCGGCATCCCCTGTTGACTCGGGGCCCGCGGTCGTTATCTCCCATGCTTCCTCAACGGTGGCGGGTCCTCGTCATAGTGCTCTGCATGTTCTAGCCACACGCGCATGCCGGAGCACGTCTACTCATTGCGATCGTTTCACCTTTAGAAAGGACATTTACATGGACGTCAAGTTTACCGAGCTCGTCGAGCAGCTGAACGGCCTCGATTTTAAGGGTATGTACGGCAGCGACTTCCTGCACACCTGGGACAAGACCACCGATGAGCTCAAGGCGCTCTACATCGTCGCCGACGCCCTGCGCGAGCTGCGCGAGAACAACGTTTCGTCCAAGATCTTCGACTCGGGCCTGGCCGTCTCCCTGTTCCGTGACAACTCCACCCGTACGCGCTTCTCCTTCTCTAAGGCCGCCAACCTGCTCGGCCTTGAGCTGCAGGACCTGGACGAGAAGAAGTCCCAGATCGCTCACGGCGAGACCGTCCGCGAGACCGCTACCATGATCTCCTTCATGGCCGACGTCATCGGCATCCGCGATGACATGTACATCGGCAAGGGCGACGCCTACATGGCCGAGGTCTCCGAGTCTGTCCAGCAGGCTTACGAGGACGGCGTTCTGGATCACCGTCCCACGCTCATCTCCCTGCAGTCCGACTCCGATCACCCCACGCAGTCCTCTGCCGACATGCTCTACCTCATCAACGAGTTTGGCGGCCTCGAGAACCTCAAGGGCAAGAAGGTTGCCGTCACCTGGGCTTATTCGCCCTCTTACGGCAAGCCGCTGTCCTGCCCGCAGTCGCTGATCAGCCTGCTGCCCCGCTTTGGCATGGACGTCACCCTGGCCCACCCCGAGGGCTACGACCTCATGCCCGAGGTCGTCGAGCGCGCCAAGGGCTATGCCGCCGAGTCCGGCACCACCTTTAAGCAGGTCAACACCATGGCCGAGGCCTTCGAGGGCGCCGACATCGTGATCCCCAAGAGCTGGGCTCCGTTTGCCGCCATGGAGAAGCGTACCAACCTGTACGCCGAGGGCGACGACGCCGGCATCGCAGCGCTCGAGAAGGAGCTGCTTGCCCAGAACGCCACCCATCAGGACTGGTGCTCCACGACCGAGCTCATGGAGAAGACCGCCAACGGCCAGGACACCATCTTTATGCACCCGCTGCCCGCCGACATTTCCGGTGTCTCCTGCGAGCACGGCGAGGTCAACGCCGACGTCTTCGACATGCACCGTGTGGGCATGTATAAGGAGGCCAGCTACAAGCCGTACGCTATCGCTGCCATGATGTTCCTGCAGAAGGTTGCCGATCCCGCCGCTACCCTCAAGGCCCTCGACGAGCGCAACACCGCCCGTTGGCTCCAGGCCTAAAGCCGGGTTGAGGTAAGCCATGTAAAGGGGGCGCTCTGCCAACCGGCGGGGTGCCCCTTTTTTGTATCGCGGGCGTGCGGGATAAGCGCTTTCGATGTGGATGCCCGCGGCGCGAGTTATGGGTACGATGGTTTCAGGGGAGGTATCACCATGAAACTTGGATGCGTCATTATGGCCTCGGGCGAGGGCAAGCGGTTTGGCTCTAACAAGATGCTTGCCGATATCTATGGCGAGCCGCTGATTGCCCGGACCATCGATTCGGTTCCCCGGGGCTTTGACGTCGTGGTTTCGACGCGTTGGCCCGAGGTCGCCCAGGTTTGCGAGGACAAGCATTGCCCGTGCGTGCTGCACGATGGCGAGCTACGCAGCGAAAGCGTCCGTGCGGGCCTTTCGTGGGGAGTCGAACGCAACTGGAAAGGTTGCCTCTTTTTGCCGGGCGACCAGCCGCTCGTGAGTTCGGATTCTTTTGATGCCATGGTTCGCGCATTTGACGAGCGTGGCCGCAAGCATCCGGTGCGTCTTGCGTGCAACGGTGAGCCTTCGAGCCCGGTGCTCTTTCCGGCGGAACTGTTCGATGCACTTATGTGTCTTGAGGGCAAGGACGGCGGGGGCTCGATTCTCAAAGGTCGCGTCGACGTTGCGCTGGTCGAGGCGCGTGCCTACGAGCTGTGGGACGTCGATACCGTCAAGGGACAGCGACGCATAGCGGAGCATATCGCTGCCTGCTCGTATTTTGATCGCGTGGCCAACTGTATTAATCAATAAGGAGCAACATGATCATCATCAAAAACGGCGCGCTCGTGACGCCACAGGGGCTTCGCCGCGCCGATCTTGCCATGGATGGCGATAAGATCGTGCGGATTGCCGCGGCGATTGAGCCGGGCGAGGGCGATACCGTCGAGGACGCCGCGGGCTGCTGGGTGTTTCCCGGCTTTATCGACGGCCACACGCACATGCAGTGCTGGACCGGCATGGATTGGACAGCCGATAGCTTTGAAACCGGCACGCGTGCGGCTGCCTGCGGCGGTACGACGACCATCGTGGACTACGCGACGGCTGATCGCGGCGTGACCATGCCCGATGCCTTGGCCGAGTGGCATCGCCGTGCCGACGGAACCTGCACGGCCAACTACGCCTTTCATATGGCACTCGCCGAGTGGAATGAACGCAACCGCGCCGATCTTTCGGCTATGCGCGAGGCGGGCGTATCGTCGTTTAAGACCTACTTTGCCTACGATCATTTGCGCCTGGACGATGCCGAGACGCTCGAGGTGCTCGAGGAGCTCAAGCGTATTGGCGGCATACTGTGCGTGCATTGCGAGAACGGTACGCTGGTGAATGAGCTGCAGAAGCGCGTGTACGAGCAGGGGATTCATGGGCCCGAGGGGCATGCGCTCAGCCGCCCGGACGTGTGTGAGGCCGAAGCCGTGAGCCGCCTGCTGTATCTGGCGCACCTGGCCGGCGACGCCCCAGTCAACGTGGTGCACCTTTCGACCAAGTTGGGGCTCGAGGCCATTCGTGCGGCCAAGGCGCGCGGGCAGAAGAATATCTATGTCGAGACCTGCCCTCAGTATCTGATGCTCGACGACACCTGCTATCTGGAGCAGGGCGAGGACGGCTTTGCGGGCGCCAAGTACGTGATGAGCCCGCCGCTGCGCCATGCCGGCGACCGTGCCGCGCTGCGCGAGGCGCTTGTGGCCGGCGAGATCGATACGATTGCGACCGATCATTGCAGCTTTAACCTGCACGGGCAAAAGGACCGCGGGCGCGACGATTTCCGCGCGATTCCCAACGGCGGGCCCGGCGTGGAGCATCGTCCCGTCGCGATTGCCACGAGCTTTGAGGGACAGCTGGGACCCGAGGATCTGTGCCGCTTGATGAGCGAGAACCCGGCGCGCGTGTTTGGCATGTACCCGCGCAAGGGCTGTCTTGCCGAGGGCGCCGATGCCGATGTGTGCGTGTGGGATCCCAAAGCGCGCTGGACAATCAGTGCCGCGACACAGCATCAAGCTGTGGACTACACGCCGCTCGAGGGTTTTGGGGCACATGGCCGCGCCAAGGCCGTGTTTGTGAACGGCGTGCTGGTGGCGCGCGATGGCGAGCCCACCGGAGCCCAGCCCGGTCGCTACGTCCCCCGCTAACAGGAAGATCACCGGATTCCCCTCCGCAGTTGCGGTGAAATACGGACTGTCTGCGGCCGTTTGGCGGCCAAACAGTCCGTATTTCACCGCAACTGACGAGATGGGGCCGGCTACTTGAGGCTGGTGGCGATGAGGGGGCGGCCGAGGGCTGCCTCGAAGCGGTCGGCCATCGTGGGGTCGCTGAGCGTGTCGACTTGGTTGAGCATGACGCGTGCGGTATTGAGTTTCAGCGCCTGCATCTCGGCATTGAGCACCTGGGCGACGCGCTCGGGCGTGGCGGTATCGGTGGGCTCGCAGCCGCAGCGCTCGCAGAAGAGCTCGGGGCGGTGGACAACCTCGGCGACGGGCTTGCCGAATCCCGAGGCGCCGACGATCCAGACGATGTTGGCCGTGCCAGAGGGAATTACCGGCTCCCACGGGGCGTGCGCCTTGAGCGGGAGCCGCTTGCTGCCGTCCGCCTCGGCCAGGACGTAGTCAAAGCGCTGCGCCAGCTCGTTGGGCGGCTCGGCGGGGGCGGAGAGCTTGCCTGTCTCCGGGTCCAAAACACCCGCCTGGCAGATACTTCCGCGGCTCATGCCTGCGCATGCCTCGCAGGTGCAGCCGGGAACATGCAGAGCGCCCGGTTTCCAGGGTGCGGCGTCCAGACGACGGCTCGACCCGTCCCACGGCACGCCGGCGACGGGAAACATGTGCGTGGTGGTACAGAGAAGCACCCTGCCGCCAGCGCGCATGAGCTCGAGACCCAGCGCCTTCAGCAAGGTCGACTTGCCGCCGCTGCCGATAATTGCGGTAATGCCCGGCTCGATCTTGAGCGCGGAGGCAAGGTTTCCGCTCGTCGTTTCCATCTGTTCACCGCCGTATAATACTGTGATAATAAATAATCATCAGAGTAGCGGTCGAACCGCTTTTGCTCTGCTCAAACCGTAGCACAGGGAGGTGCCCCGGGAATGCTCGTTTATGTTCGCGGCGCCGGCGATATCGCCACGGGCGTCGCCGCTCGCTTGGTGCGCGCCGGCGCGTCGGTTGTCATGGCCGATATCGCGGTCCCCACGTGCATCCGTCGCACAATCAGTTTTTGCGAGGCCATTCGCTTGGGCGAGGTCGAGGTCGAAGGCGTTCGCGCTCGCTTGGCACGGACGCCGGCCGAGGCGCTTGAGATTACCGAGGCGGGGGATGTCGCCGTGGTGGTGGACCCCCAGGCACAGATGGCCGGCGAGTTTAAGCCCGCGGCTGTGGTAGACGCGATTCTGGCCAAGCGCAATCTGGGTACCACGCGCGACATGGCTCCTGCCGTCATCGCCGTGGGGCCGGGCTTTACCGCGCCGGTTGACTGCGACGCCGTGGTCGAAACCATGCGCGGGCATTTTTTGGGCCGCGTGATTACCCAGGGCTCACCCCAGCCCAACACGGGCGTGCCGGGCATTATCGCTGGCTATGGCAGAGAGCGCGTTATCCACAGTCCCGCCGCCGGCGTGTTTTGGTCCGACCGCGCGATCGGCGACATCGTGAGCGCCGGAGACGTGATTGGCTACGCGGGCGATACGCCCATGTGCACGCAGATCGATGGCTGTCTGCGCGGGCTTTTGGCGAATGGCGTCCAGGTCACCGAGGGCTTTAAATGCGCCGATGTCGATCCGCGCGGCGACGCCAGCTATATCAACTATATTTCGGACAAGGCGACGTCGGTCGGCGGCGGCGTGCTCGAGGCACTCGCTATGCTCACCGATGTCTTTAGAGGATAGAAGGCGGCAATGGAAAAGCTCGATGTTGTGAATGCGGCGCTTGCCGCCCTGCGTGCCGGCGAGACGTGCGAGCTCGTGGTCGTGGCCGGCACGGCGG
>URGY01000091.1 GCA_900547505.1 uncultured Collinsella sp. | reverse complement strand
GCATACGAGATGCAGCGTAGGCTCGTGGGCTCGGAGATGTGTATAAGAGACAGCCGCCAAGCCCGGCAACATCGCCGAGCTCGTCGCCAAGCCCGACGTTGACGGCGCCCTCGTGGGCGGCGCTTCGCTCAAGGCTGCCGACTTCGCCTCTATGGTCGTCAAGGCAGGCGAGTAGGACATATGGCACAGCGTCATCTTCCTGCACTCCTGATTATCATGGACGGCTGCGGCCTTGCTCCGGCCGATGGCGAGAACGCCGTCGCCGCTGCCAAGACGCCCTTCCTTGATAGCCTGTACGAGAAGTATCCCCACACTACGCTCGGCGCTTCGGGCGAGGACGTGGGCCTTCCCGACGGTCAGATGGGCAACTCCGAGGTGGGTCACCTCAACATCGGTGCCGGCCGTATCGTGTTCCAGGAGCTTTCGCGCATCAACAACGCCATCAAGGATGGCTCCATCGCCAAGAACGAGGTCTTCGTCAAGGCTATGGACGACGTCAAGGCTGACGGCAAGACTCTCCACCTCATGGGCCTTATGAGCCCTGGCGGTGTTCATTCTCACATGAACCACGTCGAGGCTCTGGTCAAGATGGCTGCCGAGCATGGTGTCAAGACCGTTCGCGTCCACGCCTTCATGGATGGCCGCGACGTTGACCCGCAGTCCGGTGCCGGTTACATGAGTGAGTTCTGCGCCTTCCTGGCTAAGATCTCCGAGGAGACCGGTTGCGACGCTCGCGTTGCCACCGTCTCGGGCCGTTATTGGGCTATGGACCGCGATAATCGTTGGGAGCGCATCCAGCGCGCCTACGACGTCATGGTCAACGCGTCCGATGCCGATACCGACCCCGTTGCCGGTATCAAGGCCTACTACGAGAAGGATCCGCGCGGCGACGAGTTCGTCGAGCCCTTCGCTGCCCACAACGAGGGCATCCACGAGGGCGACGCGGCCATCTTCTTCAACTTCCGTCCCGACCGCGCTCGTCAGATGACTCGCGTGTTCACGGACAAGGAGTTCGACGGCTTTGAGCGCGAGCAGATCAAGCTTTCGCACTTTGTGACGATGACCGAGTACGACCCGACGTTTGACGTCGAGGTCGCCTTCCCCAAGACGTTCCCCGAGAACGTTCTGGCCGACGTTATCGCCGCCAATGGCCTGAAGCAGCTGCACACCGCCGAGACCGAGAAGTACGCCCACGTGACGTTCTTCCTCAACGGCGGCATCGAGGAGCCCAAGGAGGGCGAGGAGCGCGTGCTCGTCGCTTCTCCCAAGGTCGCTACCTACGACCTGCAACCTGAGATGAGCGCTCCCGAGGTTACCGAGAAGCTTGTCGCCGCCATCAACGAGGATCGCGCTGATTTCTACATCGTGAACTTCGCAAACTGCGACATGGTTGGTCACACCGGTGTCTTCGACGCTGCCGTTAAGGCCGTCGAGGCTGTTGACGATGCCCTGTCCAAGGTTGTCCCGGCGATTCTCGCTAAGGGCGGCTTTGCGCTGATTACCGCCGATCACGGCAACGCCGATCACATGTTTGACGTTGCTTCCGACGGTTCCAAGCATCCGTTCACGGCTCACACCACCAACCGCGTGCCGTTCATCATCGTTGATGAGAAGGCACAGCTCACCGGTATCGAGGACGGCCGTCTTTCCGATATCGCTCCGACCATGCTCACCATGGCTGGTATTGAGCCTTCCGCCGAGATGACGGGTCGCGTACTCGCCACCGAGGCCTAATAGAAAACAAATACCGTTTTCTAGTAAGGGGGTTGTCCACAACCGGACAACCCTCTTTTTTGCGCTATTTCTACCTCGTCACCAAATGGCTGATGGGGGAGTGCTGGGGGTTGTGGTACAGTACTGGAGTTTGAATTGTTCTATTAAGGAGCTTATCTATGGGTCCGTTCCAGATTCTTCTGTTTGTCGTTTGGGCTGTCTCTGCCGTGGCGCTGACGATTCTCGTCCTGATGCATTCCGGTAAGGGCACCGGCGTTTCGGATATGATCGCCAGCTCGCTGTATAACTCCAGCTCTGCAACGGGCGTCATGGAGCAGAACCTCGATCGCCTGACGGTAATTATGGCCGTCGTTTTTGCCGTGTGTGTCGTCCTGTGCATGTTCTTCTTCCCGCAGGGTATCGTCGGCTACTAAGCACGAGCCGTATAAATACTTGAAAAGGGTTCCGCAAGTGCGGGACCCTTTTTGTTTACATATTTGTAACAGAGCCAAAATATCCCCACATACTTCGCCCAACTAAAGAAATTCTCGACCGTTGACGGGAATTACCCCCAAATCGTGTATAAAATGCGCTACTGTATTGCGAAACGTTGGTTCGTTGTGCATATCCAGCCATAGCAACGGGCGGCGTTTTGATGGTTCGGATCGGATTGTCTCGACATGTGTCCGACTGAACATTTCTTTGTCCTATCTCATAAGGAGGATGGCATGGCTGATTCTATGTTCCACCAGCCCGTTATGGGTCGTCGCGCCTTTGTCGGCGGTACCCTTGCTGCGAGCTCCATGGCTTTTCTTGCCGCATGTGGCAAGAAGGGCGGCGACGCTTCCGGTTCTGAGTCCGGTTCGAAGCTGAACTTCTACATCAACAACCCGGTCTGCATCGACCCCTACAACGTCCAGGAGGATCAGGGCACTCAGGTCGAGTACCAGCTCTTTGACGCTCTGACCTCTTACGACGCCGAGAAGGGCGAGATCGTTCCGCTGGCTTGCGAGTCCTTTGAGTCCAACGACGACGCCACCGAGTTTACCTTCAAGATCAAGAAGGCCAAGTTCCACAACGGTGACGACGTTACCTCCAAGTCCTTCAAGCTCGGTTGGGAGCGTCTGGTCAACACCAAGTCGGCTGTCGCTACCGAGTACGGCCCTTCCGAGGTCTCCTATCACCTCTCCATGGTCGAGGGCTATGACGATCTGCTTGCCGGTAACGCTACCGAGCTCAGCGGTGTTACCTGCCCCGACGATGAGACCCTCGTCGTCAAGCTGGCTTCCGCTTACGCCGACTTCCCCTTCGTCGCCTCTCACCCGGCTCTGGCCCCGGTTCCCGAGTGCGCCGAGTCCGATGTCAAGAGCTTCTACCTTGCCCCGGTCGGTAACGGCCCGTTCATGATGGACGGCAAGTGGGAGGATGGCCAGGAGATCAACGTCAAGAAGTTCGACGATTACTATGGCGACAAGGCCAAGATCGATGGCATCCACTTCCAGGTCATCAAGGACATGGAGACCGCCTACAAGGAGTTCCAGGCGGGTAACCTCGATGTCTGCGACGTTCCCGTCGCTCAGATTGATGCCGCCAAGAAGGATCGCGGCGTGTCCAAGGACGGCTACACCATGGGAGACGGCGAGCGCATGCTGCTCGGCGCCGAGCCTTCCACGTACTATTTGACCTGCAACACCACGGCCGAGCCGTTCAACAACGCCGACCTGCGTAGGGGTATCTCCCTGGCCATCAACCGTGAGGCCATCTGCAAGACCATCTTCAAGGGTACCCGTACCCCTGCCGACGGCATTGTTCCTCCGGGCATCGATGGCTACAAGGAGGGCGCATGGGAGTTCTGCGCCTACGATGTCGACAAGGCTAACGAGTACCTCGACAAGGTTGCTCCCGCTGGCGCTAACGGCGATCGTGGCATTAGCGTGACCCTTTCCTACAACCAGGACGGCGGTCACAAGGAGATCATGGAGTCCATCATCGGCGACCTCGCCAAGGTTGGTGTTGCCGCTGTCTCCGATACCCCCGAGTGGTCTGCCCTGCTCGAGCAGTATCAGAACTTTAACTATCAGTTCGGTCGTCTGGGTTGGATTGCCGACTACCCGATCATGGACAACTTCCTGTATCCGCTGTTCCACTCCGACTCCCTCGGTGGCGACAACCGCTCTGGTTACAGCAACCCCGAGTTCGACGCCAAGGTCGACGAGGCTCGTACTATTGTTGACGATGAGGAGCGCGTCGCCAAGATGCAGGAAGCCGACGCAATGGTCGCTGCCGACTGCCCGGTCATCCCGATTATGTTCTACACGCACACTGTCGCCGGCTCCGATCGCATCAAGCACCTCTATGTCGATCCGCAGAAGCACGCCGATCTGGGTACCGCTGAGCTCGCCTAAGAGTTTGCAGCTTCCGTGAGGGTCAAGTATTTACGTAGACCTCATGGGAAACATACAGTTCTCCCTAACCTGGGGTAAACTGGCTGATGGTAATTTTGGGATGCCGGTCTGGCGATCGGCATCCCATTTAGGTTAATCCCTAGATAGGGGAGTGGTATGGGTAAGTACATCGTTAAACGTGTGCTTCAGTTCATCCCGGTGTTTTTGGGCGTTACGCTGATTCTGTTCGCCCTCCAGAATATCGTGCCGGGAGATCCGATCAAGCTGATCGGTGGAGACAAGGCTCTGTCCCCCGAGGTGGAGCTTCAGCTTCGCGTCCGCTATCACCTGGTCCAGACGGACGAGGACGGCAACGCGATCCTTGACGAGAACGGCGACCCCGTTCAAACGTCGCTCGTGGACCGTTACTTGTATTACATGAACGGCCTGCTTCATGGCGATCTGGGCAATTCGTATCAGCGCAAGCTGCCGGTTACGGATATCTTTGCCCAGAAGTATCCGTATACGGTCAAACTTGCCGCGTGCGCCATCGTGCTCGAGGCAATTATGGGTATCGGTGCGGGTATCATTTCGGCGGTAAAGCGTTATTCCTTCTGGGATATTTTGGTAACGCTCACCACGTCGATCCTCGTTGCGGTCCCGGCCTTCTGGCTCGGTATGTTGCTGCAGCTGTTCTTTGGCGTCATCCTCAAGGACGCCACGGGCGGTGCAATCTCCATGCCGATCTCGGGTGCCGGCGGTGCCAGCTCTCAGTATCAGGATTGGATGCACTATGTGCTTCCGACCATTACGTTGGCTTCGGTTTCGACCGCTTATGCTGCCCGCATTATGCGCTCGCAGCTGCTTGACGTCATGAACCAGGATTACATCCGCACGGCAAAGGCCAAGGGTCTCTCCAATCGCGCGATCATCATCAAGCATGCGCTTAAGAATGCACTCATCCCCGTCGTTACCTATATTGGTGTCGACTTTGGCGGCATGCTTTCGGGCGCCATCCTGACCGAGACGGTCTTCAACTGGCCCGGTATCGGCTATGAGGTTTATCGCGCCATTAGCATGCGTGACTGGCCCATCGTTATGGGCGGCGTTACGCTCATCGTCGTCGTCGTCATGGTGATCAACCTGCTCGTCGACATCAGCTACGCATTCCTCGACCCGCGCATCCGCCTTGGCGGTCCGTCGGATAAGGCCTAAGGGAGGTACGTCTCATGCAGGAAACTGATTCTCAGTCTCAGGAGCAGGCTACCGCCACCAAGGTTGCATCTGCTCCCGCCAAGTCCCGCACGCTGTGGGGCGACGCTTTTAAGCGTCTTCGTAAGAACAAGCTCGCCGTTATCGGTGTCTGCTGGATCATCATCGTCGTTGTGGTTGCTCTGACCGCAGATCTGTGGGCTAAGCCCTGGCTCGGTTCGCCGACGGCTTCCGATTCGACCACCATGGCCGAGACATCGCTACTGGCTCCGTGTGCCGAGCACCCGTTTGGCACCGATGCCCTCGGTCGCGACATTCTCGTCCGTGTTATCTACGGTGCACGCGTTTCGCTGTCCGTCGGCATTATGGCCACCGCCATCTCCACGTTGATCGGTCTGGTCATGGGTGCCCTGGCCGGTTTCTACGGCGGCATCTGGGATACGATTATCATGCGCTGTGCGGATATCTTCCTGGCATTCCCGTACGTGCTGTTCGTCGTCGCCATGATCGCCGTTATCGGCCGTGGTCTTCAGAACGTTTTCATCGCCATCGGTATTCTCGGCTGGCCTTCGATTGCGCGCGTCTTCCGATCTGCAATCCTGACGGTCAAGGAAAACGACTATGTTGACGCTGCGCGTGCGATGGGTGCATCCGATGCCCGCATCGTCGTGCGTCACATCTTCCCAAACTCCGTCGCCTCCATCGTGGTCTACGCGACCATGAACATTGGTGGCGCCATTCTGACCGAGTCCGCTCTGTCCTTCCTCGGCATGGGCGTTATTCCGCCTACGCCTTCGTGGGGCTCCATGATTCAGGACGGTCAGCAGTATCTTCTGACCGCTCCCTGGATGATGATCATGCCCGGTCTGGCAATTCTCTCGACGGTGCTTGCCTTCACTCTGCTGGGTGACGGTCTGCGCGACGCCCTCGACGTCAAGATGAAGGACGCATAAGGATGAAGAAGAACAAGAACTATGTGGACCTGAAGGACCAGCCGGTTCCCGAGGGCCAGCATCTACTCGAGGTCGATGACCTTAAGATGTATTTCCATACCGAGGATGGCGTCGTTCGCGCTGTCGACGGTGTGTCCTACACGCTCGATCGTGGCGAGACCCTGGGTGTCGTCGGTGAGTCCGGCTCCGGTAAGTCCGTGACCGCCATGACCATCATGGGTCTTATCTCGATGCCTCCGGGAAAGATCGAGGGCGGTGACGTTCGCTATCGCGGTCGCTCCATCCTCGAGATGACCGAGGAAGAGATGCAGCATATTCGCGGCAACGATATCGCGATGATCTTCCAGGATCCTATGACCTCCTTGAACCCGGTCTATAAGATCGGCAAGCAGGTGGGCGAGGGTCTTCGTCTGCACCGTGGTTACTCCAAACAGGAGGCGCTTAAGCGCGCCACCGAGCTTTTGGACCTCGTTGGTATTCCCGAGCCCGAGAAGCGCGTCAATGAGTATCCGCATCAGTTCTCTGGC
>URGY01000090.1 GCA_900547505.1 uncultured Collinsella sp. | reverse complement strand
TTGAACGTCAGATTGCCGCTTAGGGGCGTTTGCAGCGTCAATTGGTTAGGCGAAGACGATTAAATTATCCCTGTGTATCGCGGGCTTCTCGGCCAGGTCTGCCAGCAGGCGGTTGCTGGCGATCTGGTCCTGGCGGCGGCCGGCGGCAAGTTCCAGCACGTCCGAATCGGCCTCGGCGATACCGCGGGCGACGACCATACCGCTCGGATCGCACACATCGAGCACATCGCCCTCGGCAAACTGGCCATCGACCTCGCGAATACCCACCGCAAGCAAGGAAGAGCCACGGCTGACCAGCGCCTTCGCAGCACCATCATCGACCGTCACCGAGCCATGCGCCTTGTCGCCCAGTGCGATCCACAGCTTGCGGGGTGCGATGTCCAGACGCTCCGCCGGCGGATCGAACAGCGTGCCCACGCTCTCGCCGCGGGCGAGGCGCACGAGCGCATCGGGCTCCTCGCCCGAGCAAATCACGCTCTGAATGCCCGCCGTCATCAGGATGCGGCTCGCGCGGATCTTGGTAATCATGCCGCCCGTTCCCACCGATGTGGAAGAATCGCCCGCCGAGGCAATAATCTTGGCATCGATCTTATGCACGACAGGAACAAACTCGGCCGTGGGGTCCTCATGCGGATTGGCAGTATAGAGACCATCGATGTCCGAGAGCGTCACGCACAGATCGGCAGAAACCAGGCAGCTCACAAGCGCCGCCAGTGTGTCGTTGTCGCCAAACTTAATCTCATCGACGGTAACGGTATCGTTCTCGTTGACGACCGGCACCACGCCAAGCTCCACGAGGCGCAGCAGGGCGTCGCGCGCATGCAGGTAGGACGTGCGGCGGGCCGTGTCGTGGCGCGTGAGCAGTACGAGCGAGGTGAGCAGGTCGCGCGCATGGAACTCCTCGTCGTAGGCCGACGAGATGATGCACTGACCGGCCGAGGCGCAAGCCTGCAGGCTCGGCAGGTCACCGACCGGCTTGCGGTCGAAACCCAACACGGGATAGCCACAGGCGATAGCGCCCGAGCTCACCACGACCAGACGCCAGCCGAGCTTGCGCAGCGCTGCGGCCTGATCGGCAAGTCCGCCGATAAAGGCGCGGTTGACCTTGCCATCGGCACCCACCACCGTGGACGAACCGATCTTTACCACCATCGTTTTATAAGAAGTCGTCATACGTCAAACCAATCAACTGTTCAGCGAACGGCCGAGCTGGCGGCCAAGGGAGCGTGACTCGCCCCTACCGCCCAAGGAATTAGTGAGCCCAGGGAAAGGCAGAGGCCGCGGCCATGTTCTTGCGCACGAGCTCGTCGCGCACCTGAGCCAGGCCCTGCTCCATGCCCACCACATAGGTCTGCGGGTACAGGAAGCGCTTGAAAGCTGCGTCCAGATGATCGAGCGCCCAAGCACAGCGCTCGCGCGCGTCCTGGATGCTCTCACGCGGAGCCACCGCACTGCCATCGCGCACGATCGGCACCAGCAGCTCGCGATACTCAAGTTCGGACACGTCGGTCACCAGGGCAGCATCATTCACGGCCACGAGAGTATTGCCGCGCGCGGAGCCCTCCCCCGCCAGATGGTCCTCGTCGTAGATCATGTCGCAGACCGGGCCGCCAAAGCCGTCGTAATAACGGCGCACGCGTTGCACACCCGGGATCGTGCGCTTGTAGGGCTGCTCGGAGAGCTTGACCACCGGCGTCCATGGATCTGCCTCGCTCGCACGGCGGGCGGAAAGCTTGTACACGCCGCCCAGCGCCGGCTGGTCATAGCAGGTCGCGAGCTTGGTGCCCACGCCAAAGCTGTCGATGGGCGCGCCCTGGTCGAGCAGCGACTGAATCGTGTACTCATCCAGATCGTTAGAAACCGAGATCCCCACATAGGGCAGGCCCTCGGCATCAAAACGGCCGCGAACATACTTGGAGAGCTTGGCGAGGTCGCCGGAGTCGATGCGAATAGCCGACAGACGCTCGCCCACCGCCTCCATCTCCTTGGCAACCGTAATGGCATGCTCGCAGCCCTCGCGCACGTCATAGGTGTCGATGAGCAGCGTACAGTTCTTGGGGCTCGACTTGGCAAAGGCACGGAAGGCCTCGAGCTCGGAATCGAAGCTCATCACCCAGCTGTGCGCATGCGTGCCAAAGACGGGAATACCGTAGCGGCGGCCGGCGAGCACATTGGACGTAGAGGAGCAGCCGGCAACGTAGCTCGCGCGCGCAACAGCCAGGCCGCCATCGGGACCCTGGGCGCGACGCAGGCCAAACTCGGCAACGGGACGGCCGTCCGCCGCCAGCACCACGCGCGCCGTCTTGGTGGCGACAAGCGTCTGGAAGCCGACAATGTTAAGCAGCGCTGTCTCGAGCAGCTGGCACTCCAGCGCGGGGCCGGTGACGCGCACCATGGGCTCGCGCGGAAAGACGAGCTCGCCCTCGGGCACGGCGTCGATGTTTACATGCGCACGAAAATCGCGCAGGTAGTCGAGGAATCCAGGCTTGAACATCGCGCCGCCGGCAGGGGCCTGGAGCGAGGCGAGGTAGTCGATGTCCTCGGGCGTAAAGCGCAGATTCTCGACCAGCTCGGGCAGTTCGGCGGTGCCGCACATGACGGCGTAGGCGCTGCCAAAGGGATGGTCGCGGTAAAACGCGGTAAAACAACCCTGCTCATTGGCCTTGCCGCTCTCCCACAGGCCCTGGGCCATAGTGAGCTCGTACAGATCGGTGAGCATTGCGATGTCGGTGGGATGAGAGATGTCGGTCAAAGCCATGGGGCGACCTTTCGGATGTGTGGTACAGAATTTGAGGGTTAGACGAGAGCAGAGCATGCGGACATGACGCCCGATGCAAATCGGTTAGAGCAGGCCCATGCTGGTCAGGATCGTGTAGCCCATAAAGATGACAAACGCGATGAGGGCAAGGACAATGATGATTTTTTGAGCCGGCGCCATGCCAGGAATCTCGTTCTCGCCCGTAGGCTCCTTGGAGGTGACCATGCGCTGGGCAAAGGTCATCTCGTCACGGCTCGGTTTGGGCTCGACGGACTTGGGACGAGCGGCCTTTTTAGGCTGAGGTTTGGGCGCGGCAGGTGCAGGCTTCGCTGCAGCGGGCTTGGGTGCGGGCGCGGGCTTGCGCTCGGATGCGGCGTTCGAGGCAACCTCCTCGGCCTTCGCACGCTCGGCACGCAGGGCAGCCAGCTCCTCACGCTCGCGACGGGCCTCTTCCCGAGCCTCGCGGCGGGCCTTCTCAGCGCGGAGCTCTTCCAACTCAGCGCGCTCCTCGTCGGACAATGGTTGGGACTCAAGCTCGGCCATGGTGCAGCCCTTTCTTTAAAAAAAGCCGCCGACACAATGTCAGCGGCTTATCAAATCCAAGGGTGGAGACGAAGGGAGTCGAACCCTCGGCCTCTGCCATGCGACGGCAGCGCTCTCCCAACTGAGCTACGTCCCCAGGACAAGTCGATATTTTACCTACGGCTCGCCAACTGTCAACGCCCAATAACCAGTCTTTTTGGAGCGCGACTATTTTGGCAACTTTTCGAACAGGCGATCCTCTCGATGATTTTTTAATCCCCGTCCCAGAAAAATCATCGACGAACGCACTACTTTGCGCTGGTAAGAACACCGGTGGTGTCGAAGGCCGGGGTGAAGCTCTCGTCTACCGCGCCGCCCTCTTGCCAGAACATTGTCGTAAAGCCCAGGTCGTCGGCATGGTCGAGCACCTGCTCGTACTCCTCGCGCGTCACAGCGCGCGCCAACTCGCCGCCCTGCTCGCGCATGAGCGCATTGGGCGTGTACTGGTTCATGACCGAGATCGGCACGTCGCCCACCGTCTGCCACACCAGGTCTAGCACGCGGCACGAGTCATCCGCATGCCCCGGCAGCACCAGGTGGCGCACGATGATGCCGCGCTTCATGAGCCCGCCGTCATCCACCAACTCTCCCCCGCGGCGATCGATCTCGCGCGCCATCTGGGCCAGACCCGACACGGCCACGCGCGGGTAGTCCTTGATATGAGAAAGCGACTGCGCAAGCCCGGCATCGGCATATTTAAAGTCGGTAAGCCACACATCGACCAGGTCGCCGAGCGCCGCCACGGCACTCGCGCGCTCATAACCGCTCGTGTTGTAGACGATTGGGATGACCAGCCCGCGCGCCCGTGCCGCGGCAATCGCGGCAGGCAACAGGTGCGCATAGTGCGTCGCCGTCACCAAATTGATGTTGTTGGCACCCTGGTCCTGCAGTTCCAGCATAATCTCGACCAGGCGCTCAGGCGAAATCTCAAGGCCAAAATTGCCGGTCGAGATCTCGTGGTTCTGGCAGTAGATACATTTGAGCGAGCAGCCGCTAAAGAAGATCGTGCCCGAACCGGCCTCGCCCGAGATAGGCGGTTCCTCCCACATATGAAGCGCGGCGCGGGCCACCTTGAGCGTGTCGTTAGCACCGCAGACGCCGTGCGCGCCCTCATCGCGCGCCGCACCGCAACGGCGCGGACACAAATGGCAGGCGGGCGAAAAAAGTTCGGTCAACGACGTCGGCATAAAACCATGCTCCAAAACAACGATTCAGCAGCTCAAACGTAAAGGGATCAACCCCACAGACGGCTCGAGCCCAAGGCGCCGTAATCGTCCGACACGATTTTTGTAATGTCAAGACTGGAATCGATAAAGTGCCGCTTTATGATGTAGGTATTCCGCCCCCCGCGGAGCAACTGGGTGAACCGTCGCGTTTATTTAGGGAGCCCACACAGTCGTACCTAGTACAGGTATCCTTCGTTGTTAAGGACGCTGGAACAGTCGATGAGGGCACCCACCTGTTTTAGGTGGGTTCATTTTCGTAACGTGGGGGGTGGTTTTCTTTTGCCGAAAATCACCATTACAGTCCATATGGATCCCCGCCGGCATCCCGACAAGCCATCGACAACATCCCAATATCTGGTAAGCGCGTGATTATCGCTGCGTGCAATTCCATGCACCCCCCTTGGTCGAGTATTATGGTTCGGCTATGCCCTTTGCGCATGGCGTTCTTCTGACCTTTTCCTTCGACGCTTGGCGGTTTTTAGATTCATGGCTTCATCCCCGAGCTACATACCGTACCTATGCGTGGCAGCGGCGGCCTTTATCACGACCTTCCTCGCGGTGCCCCTGGTCAAGCGCTTGGCAATTAAGCTCGATGCCGTCGACTATCCTTCTAAGCGCCGCATCAACACCAAGCCCATCCCACGTTTGGGCGGAGCGGCGGTGTTTTTGGGCCTGGTCGTTGCCTGCATTGTGCAAATCCTAGGCACCTGGTACCTAGGCTGGCCACCCGTCCTGGTGCCGCACCCGCGCCTTCACATTAGCTATCCCATGCTGGCGCTCTCCTTTACCGTCATCTTTGCGACCGGCGCTATCGACGACGTCTTCCAGCTCACGCCCAAGCAAAAGCTGGCCGGACAAGTCCTCGCCGCGCTTATCGCCTGTATCGGCGGCCTAAAAATCGGCGTCATCCTCAACCCGTTTGCCCCCGGCGAGATCATGCTCGGATGGCTCGCCTACCCCATCACCGTGATCTATCTGGTGGCATTCACCAACATCATTAACCTCATCGACGGCCTCGACGGCTTGGCCACGGGCATCTGCGGCATCGCGTCGTTCACCATGTTTTCGATGGCCGTTCTCTCGGGCCGCATCGACGCCGCCGCGCTCTCCATTGCGCTCTTTGGCGCCTGTCTGGCCTTTTTGCGCTACAACTTCAACCCCGCAAGCATCTTCTTGGGCGACTCGGGGTCGCTGCTTCTGGGCTTTGCGTTGGGCTCCATCTCGCTACTCAACGTGAGCCGTACCGCCGCGCTCACCTCGCTTATCATTCCGCTCATCGTTGCCGGCGTGCCCATCATCGACACGTTCAGCGCCATCGTGCGCCGCAGGCGCGCCCACATTAGTATCGGGCAGGCCGACAAGGGCCACATCCACCACCGCCTGATCCAAGAAGGCTACAACCAAAAACAGGCCGTACTGCTCATCTATGCCTGGTGCATCATGCTTTCGGCCGGCGCCGCCGCGATTAACCAGGTCGAGGTGCCCATGCGCGTGCTCATCTTCACCGTGCTCGCCATTGGCTCGGCGGCCTTTGCCAAGCATCTACATCTGTTTGAGCCCGTGCTGCGCCACCATTACAACAAGCGCACGCACGAGGACGAGCTCGTCACCCCCGACGACCCCGCCTTTAAGCAGGAGGAGCAGGCAGCCGAGGAGCGCAAAGAAGAGCGCCACCACAAGCTCTAGGGTAAGCTGCCGAGGATGTGCCAAGGCACCGTTAGCCAAGCGCGGCCGCGCCGCACCCATCGCACATGCCACACCACGCGCGTCCCTCTCCCGCCCCTCGCCTACTTACGCACCACCCCTTTAATAAACGCGTTATCATCTTGACCCATGAACATACGTTAGGAGCAATCATGCCAAACGAGAACAGCTACGAAGTCGCGCTGCAAAAGAGCAACGCCATTCGCGAGGGCCTGGCCAAGACGCCCGAGAAGTTCACCATGCTCACCGGCGACCGCCCCACCGGCCGTCTGCACCTGGGCCACTACTTCGGCACCCTCAAGGGCCGTGTTGAGCTGCAGAACATGGGCGCCAAGACCAACGTGCTCATCGCCGACTACCAGGTCATCACTGACCGCGACACGACCGAGCACATCCAGGACAACGTGTACAACATGGTCATGGACTACCTTGCCTGCGGTATCGATCCCGACAAGACCATGATCTACGCGCACTCCGCCGTGCCCGCCGCCAACCAGCTCATGCTGCCGTTCCTGTCGCTGGTGTCCGAGGCCGAGCTGGCGCGCAACCCCACCGTCAAGGCCGAGATGGAGGCCTCGGGCCACGAGCTCACCGGCCTTCTGCTCACCTACCCGGTGCATCAGGCCTGCGACATCCTGTTCTGCAAGGGCAACGTGGTGCCCGTCGGTCGCG
>URGY01000089.1 GCA_900547505.1 uncultured Collinsella sp. | reverse complement strand
TCGATGCCGTTGTCGAAGTAGATGATCTTGGCGTCCTCGCCGCCCAGCTCGATGGCAACATCGGTGGCCGGGATGAGAGTCTCGACGGCACGCTTGCTGGCGATGACCTCCTGAACAAACTCCAGGTCGAGCCATTGGGACAGCAGCAGGCCGCCTGAGCCGGTAATGGCGCAGGTCATTTGGGCCGTCGGCAGCACGGTCGCGGCACCCTCGAACAAGTCGCGGGCGCAAGCGCGGACGTCGGTGTGGTGACGCTGGTACTTGGCGTAGACAATCTGGTTGTCGTCGTTGAGCACAGCGAGCTTAACGGTGGTGGAGCCCACGTCGATGCCCAGGTGCAGGTTGCCACGAGCGTTCTCGGGGTTGAAGATCGCGCCTTCGGGGGCGTTGGCGGCGGTGGCGGTTACGGACTCGGCAACGTTGGGCGTGGCCGCGTCGGCAGCGAGCGTCTCCCCTGCTGCGTTCTTGGCATCGGCAACTGCCTCGGCAACTTTCTCGGCAGCAGCGGTCGCGGCCTTCTGCGCGGCGTCCACCACGGCGGGCGCAGCCTCGCGTGCGGCAGCGACCACACGGTCTTTAATGCCCTCGACGAGTTTGCTCATTGTCTCTCCTCTTAGTTGTTGGACTCGACGGTTGCGGTGGTGTCGACCGCGTCCTCGAGCTGCAGATTCAATAGCTTCATGCCGTATTCCGGCACGTTGATATCGATGGGTTGGCCATACAGGTCGCCGGGGCGCACAAAGGCGATAACCGTCATGATGCGCGCCATGGTCTCAGGCGATTCGGAAAGGTCACGCTCAAACCAACGTTGGATCATGCCGACCTCGGCACTTACGACATAGGTGACGTAGTAGTCAAAGAAGGTGCCCAGCGCCAAGCCCAAAATGCCCGTCTGTGCACGCGGCACCACGGCCTCGCGTGCGGTATCGATGATCTTTTTAATAAAGGCGGGGTCGCCGCCCGGGCCCAGCAGGGCCCCGATAAGGTCGCGATTAGCCGCAAGATAGCGAAGCAGCTCAACCGAACCGGGTGCCGGCTCGAGCTCGTCGATGTTGCGGTAAAGATCGGGTAATTGAGCTGCGGTGATAAGCTCCACCCGCTCGCGAATCTCGGCAAGCAGGCCGTCCTCGATCTGGCTGATAAAGTCGGGGATATCGCGATAGTGCGAATAGAACGTGCGGCGTGTAAGGCCGGCGCGCTCGGTGAGCGACGCGACGTTAATGCGCGAAAGGTCGCCGCTTTCGGCAAGCTCGCTGGCAAGCGCCTGGCGAAGGGCACGCTGCGAGCGAAGGGACCGGCGATCGCATTTCTCGAGCTGGGACAAGCGTCCTCCTTGTTACTCAACCTGTGCGCTATTGCACAGTGCGAGTATTATTGCACACCGTGTGCATCAACACGTAAAGGCAATATTTTGGGCGTGACAAAGGGGCGTCCCTTTGTCACATTCCACGGCGGCATTACCGATTGTCCAAAAAGTCATTCGTGGGTAGAATGGTGTCGACGGCAGCCCAAGTTGTAGCTGGCTGGGCAGCGCCGTTGCTTGGATTAAGGGGTCAACGCCTTAGCGGCGGCGACCCCTTTTACGTTGCTTCGAACGTTGCTTGAGTGCCTCGGAAAGCCCGACGAGCGCCGTGAAGAACGAGACCAAAGCGGTCAGAAGTCTCACGAAATCAATCAGATCGGTCATGGGCATCACCTCCCATCAGATGGAGGGCGTTGCCCGGCACATGGAACTGCCGCCAACAGTATCAATTCTATCAAAGCGCAGTTAGATATGCGAATGTTTGTTCGTATTTCAAGAGACCAGCGTCACCTGTGGCGAAGGGGCTATCCCTTTGTCACATTATTCGATGACGGTGCGGGAGTTTTGCTTGCGCATGGTGGCGAGCATGTGTTTGGGGACGGCGTGGACCATGCAGCTGCCGATAGTTGCACTCGCAGCGGCCTTGGCGGCATCGCTGCCGTTTTTGGTCGCGTAGCTGTGGCGGAAACGTTTGAGCATGGCAATGTCGTTGCCGCCGTCGCCGTAGACCGCGACCTCGTCCTCGGCAATGCCGTAGTAGCCCGCCAGCCAGGACACACTCTCGCCCTTGTTGCACGCCACGTCCGTGATCTCGAACATCACCGGATCGAACGGCGCGTTGACCACGCGGTCCGATCGCTCGGCCAAATACGCCTTAAGGTCGCGCTCCAGCTCGGGCGAGGTCACACGGCAGTTGATCTTGCACACATCGTGGCGCAGGATGTCACCAATCGACTGGTCGAAATACTGTTCCTCGTGATAGCCGCCACGCGCACGCATGCCACGCATCACGATGCGCTTGATGGGGCTGTCCTTCTTAAAACCCGCCTGGTGCATCTCGAACGAACCGCTCGAAAACATGCCATCGGGCGTGGAGCAATCAAAGCAAATGTCCGGGAACGCCTTGAGCAGCTCCTCGGTAACCTGCGGGTCGATGGTCCAGGTTTTGAGCACCTCGCCATGACTGTCGCGCACGATGGAGCCGTTAGAGCAGCAAGCATCGAGCGCCAGACCCGTAAAGCCATGCTCGCCGACCGGCAGCGTCGAGCGTCCGGTCGCGGGAACCACATGCAGGCCAGCCTCGGTCAGCTCGCGAATGGCGCGGCGGATGGTCCCGTCTGCCTCGTGCAGGGCGTTCAGCAGCGTTCCGTCTAAGTCGCTCGCAAACATCTTGATCATGGGCATGCCTCTCCTTCGTCTGCACGATATTGTAGACGAGAACGGGCGTGCCCAAACAATGCCGTCCCGGCGCAGCGTACCACCGCCTCCACAAATTCACGGTGCCCCAGCACGATAAGACAATCGCCACAAGCGACTTTTCAGCCGATAAAACAGCGCCGTCGTCAACGCCAGCACCGCCAGCATGCCTGCGAATACAATCGCCGGTGTCCATCGATCATATGCAACCCCGTACGTCAATTGACCGATAGGTGTTGCACAGGAAAGGACCATGTAAACGACCGAAAGCACTTTTCCGCAGAGCTCAGTCGGCGCTGCCCGCTGAACAAACGCGATGATTTCAACCGATGTAATGCTTGCCCACGCCATGACCCATGCCGAGCCGGCCGCAAACGCGACAAACGCAAATTCATCAGGACTGCTCAGTAGCGTGACAATAATCGGTACGACTCCTAAACAGAGCATCGCAACATATCGACATATGCCCTTGAAGGAAAAACGATGCGGCCAAATGCCGACCAAGCCACTGCCGGTAAGACCACCCAAGCCCAGAGCAACCTCAACCATCCCAACGCAGGACGATTGCATGCCGAGATGCTTTGTAACAATAATGGGAGCGCCAATCGTTAGCCCAACCAACGCAAGGTTCAAAACTGCCGCAAGCAAAATCACAGCGACCAATGATGCATTTTGCAACAGATACCGAATCGACTCCCTAAAATCGTTTCGGCATGTCGTACGAGTTGCGCCGTCTCCCATCGTTTCAGATGAGGCATTTTGCCTGAGTGCACCCCCAAACAGCAGGGCTGAAATCGCAAACGTCACCGACGCGGTTGCGCAAAGAGTATCGATGCCAAAGCACCCATAGACTGCCGTACCGACCACAGGGCCCAAGATATTGCTCACCATGGTCGACTGCGAAACCAATGCAGTGGCCCGCTCAACCTTCTCTTCACCCGCCATGCGCACCGTCTCAATTTGGAGCATTGGCTTTAGCAGCGATTGAACGCCATATTGAACACAAAGTATCGCTATTACGACGACCGCAAGGGGCAATGAGCGCTTCATGGGGATAGACAGCAGTGATGCGGTCATCAGAGCAATGCCGAGGGCCACGAGGACCTCGCGATGTCTTCCCCTATCCGCCAAGATTCCGCCAACCGGAGTCGCGAGTACGCCGGGCATGAACGCTATCGCCGCAACGGCGCCATATAACGTTGACGAGCCGCTGCAATCGAACAAGTAAAGCGGATACGCAAAGCACAGCGCCGACAGCATCGAATACGTGCACAGCTGCGCAACCAGAAGCTCCGTGAGTCTAATTGACCGCACTGTTTTTGATTCCAACGAGGCACTGACGCCTCTCAGGCCAGCCATAAGTCCGCCCCCTATACATACCGCTAGTATGTATTTAATGACTTGAAAAGGGCAGCCGTGGCTACCCTCATAAATCAATTACATACCGTTGGTATCTATATTACCACCCGGCGCGGTCCCATACGTCCCAAATCTGCGCCGTTGTCTGAAGCACTTCATTACCCAAATCGAGCCCCACCGCGGCCGCCATCTGCGCCAAACATTGTGCGCGAGCGAGCATTCGCTCCTTGGGCTCGAGCGGACGGAACAATGGCAGCAGCCAAAGATTCGCTAGCAACGATACGGCCTCCGCCGCTTCGTGCGGGCATTCGCACGCAATGGAGCCGTCGGCGATGCCCTCCTCGATCACTGGCAAGAGACAGCCATCGGCCGACTCGTCAAACGAGCCCTGGTACTGCATCGCCAGTAGGCGCGAGCTTTTTACCGGATCCGCCGCAGGATGCATGCGTGCCCATAGCTCAATTTGTGGAACGACGGACTCGGGCGCGTACAGCCACTTGAGCTTTTGAGCTCCGGTCATATTACCGATACCAAGCGTTGAGCGGCGGCGCTCAACAATCGGAGCCATTGCCCGATCAAATGCGGCGTTGAAAATCTCCTCTTTGCTCTTAAAGTGATGATAGACAGCACCCTTGGTCATGCCATCGAGGCGGTCGACGATATCTTGAATGCTCGTCCCCTCATAACCCTGCGCGCAGAATAGCTCCAGCGCCGCGTCGAGGATCTTCGCGACCGTCTCCTCGGGATATTTATTACGACCCATAATCCGTCCATCCGCAACGCAAGTCTTGTGCCTCATTGCAGCATTTTAACGTTGCGGATGGCAGGCGGTCGATTCTACACCGCGGCGGGGCCGTGTTCGCCGGTGCGAATGCGGATGACTTCTTCGACCGGCTCGACCCAAATCTTGCCGTCTCCAACGGCGCCGGTGCGGGCGGCGTTGCAGATAATCTCGACAATGCCATCGACATGTTCATCGGCGCATATGAGGGTGAACTGCACCTTAGGGATCGTGTTGACAAGCAACTCGTTGCCGCGCACGTATTCCTTCCAGCCATGCTGTGCGCCGCAGCCCTGCACCTGGTTGATAGTCATGCCACGAACATCGGCAGCAAACAGCGCGTCTTTAAGAACCTCAAGCTTCTCGGCACGAACAATCGCCGTAATCTTCTTCATAGTAAATTCCTCTCTTTATCAAATAAATGAATTGCCATTCAATGACGCGGGTTTTCCAGGTGCCCGAGATTGCCCCGAAAGAGGAGCGCCGCGTACTTCGGTACGCAAGCGACGGTTTGAGGGGCAAGGTCGGGTGCCTGGGAAAGCCGTGCGACGGTTTGAAGGGCAAGGTGCGGAGCCTGGGGAAGCTGCTAATCGAGTCCGGAGAACGAAGGATAAGCGCTCTCGCCGTGCTGACTGGCATCCAGGCCCAGCGCCTCGTCGGCCTCGTCCACGCGCAGGCTGCCGTGGAATAGCGCCTTGACCACCGCGGCGATCACCAAATCGAGTACCAGTACAATGACGACCGTCACCACAATACCCAAGATCTGCGAGATGAGCAGCGACACGTCGCCCGTGTAGAACAGACCGCCCTTACCGGTCCACGAAAGCTCCGGCACACAGAACAGGCCCGTGAGCACGCCGCCCACGGCTCGACAAAGCCCGCGCCCGGCGTGACCACCACGAGGCCCGCAACCAGACCGGTGCTGGCGCCCACCAGCGTGGGGCGACTGGTGTGCACACGCTCGACGGCAAGCCACGAGACCATACCCGCCGCGCTGGCCGTCACGGTGTTGAGGATGGCGAGTGCCGCCACGGCGTCGGCCTTGAACTCGCTGCCGCCGTTAAAGCCAAACCAGCCAAACCAAAGCAGGCCGGCGCCCAACGCCACAAACGGCACGTTATGCGGGCGATAGCTCACCATGCCAAAGCCGCGACGACGGCCAAGCATTAAGCAGAGAATCAGGCCCGTGAGACCGGACGAGATGTGCACCACGTCGCCGCCGGCAAAGTCGAGCGCGCCGATCATGTCGCCGATAAAGGAGCCCTCGCCGCCCCAGACCATGTGGGCGAGTGGCGCATAGACCACAAGCAGCCAAATGCCCAGGAAGGCCGTCATGGCACCAAACTTAACACGGCCGGCAAGGCTGCCCGTGACGATAGCAGCAGTGATCATGGCAAACGCCATCTGGAAGGCGATGTTGATGATCTGAGGGTAAACGACACCGTCCGCAGCATTGCCCTCGGCCGCCTGCAGCACCTGGTTGAGCACCGGCAGGCACATCAGCTGGTCAAGGCCTCCAATAAACGGGCTGGAACCGTCGCCGCCGTAGGCCAGCGACCAGCCAGCAACAATCCACAGCACACCGACCAAGCCAATGGTACCAAAGCACATAAGCATGGTGTTGATGACATTTTTGCGCCTGGACAGGCCGCCGTAGAAAAACGCCAGACCCGGTGTCATTAAAAACACGAGCATGGTGCAGATGAGCATAAACGTTGTCGATCCCGTATCGTACATTCGCTCCCCCTTGGTCGCATGAACGTTGTCGGCGCCCATAATGCGGCCGAGGGACAACTGGTGTAGACCAGATACGGCGTTGTTAAACGCTGCGTTGTCGAATGGAAACGGTGCCGCAATCTTGGAAACGGCGCGGCAACGGGCGCGAAACCAATGGGAAACGCAAGGACGGCAGGTTCCGGCCCCACCCCGTTCCGGCTAGCGCCGGAACAGCTCGCGGGCGCGGTCGCGGAGATTAGTTGCTCGGATGACGCCTTCGTAGCGATTGATGCGCAGACGCGGGAAGGCGTTAAAGAAGCGTAGGTCGCGGCGGCTGAGTGACACGCTCGGCACCGGACGGCTCATGCGCTTGCCGGCAAGGCGACGACTGAACGAC
>URGY01000088.1 GCA_900547505.1 uncultured Collinsella sp. | reverse complement strand
CTATTCGTCGGCAGCGTCAGATGTGTATAAGAGACAGGTGATGGGCTCGCGCGGGCCGGCCTTGCGGTCCTGGCGGGCATAGCCGTAGTGGGTGATAACGGCGGTGATGGAGCGGGCGGATGCGCGCTTGGCAGCGTCGGTGGCGATGAGCAGCTCCATGAGCATGTCGTTGACGTTGCCGCCGGCCACGGACTGAATCAGGAAGACGTCGGCGCCGCGGACGGTCTCGTCGTAGCGGGCGTAAATCTCACCGTTGGCGAACTGCTTTAGCGTAAGGCCCGAAAGCTCGACCCCAAGGTACTCAGCAATCTTCTGAGCGAGGGGACGGTTGGAGGAACCGGAATACACGCGGATGGACTTGCGCATATTCTCCGACTTCTCGGGATCATTAATCGGCATTACCCTTCTCCTTTATATATCGAATGCCATATAGATGCCTTTTTGCATTGTAACCGCGCGGCGGGGTTAATCGAGTCTTGATAACGTCTTTACCGTCAACGGACACGAACCGACCACTCATTCTGTCGCGCAGGTCAGCATAGAAAAAGGAGCCGTCCCCATGGAAACAGCTCCTTAGATGCTTGGTTAAACGTTATACCTCGTCGTCCTCGTGCAGGCGGCGGCGATAATCGGCGGCCCAGCCCTCAATATTTACCTGACGGGCGCGGCCCAGGCCGAGTGCGTCGGCCGGGACCGGCTCGGTGATGACGGAGCCGGCGGCCACGAGTGCGCCGTCGCCAATCTGGGCGGGCGCGACCATCATGGTGTCAGAACCGATGAAGGCATCCTTGCCGATGACGGTCTTGTGCTTGTGGACGCCGTCGTAGTTGCAGGTGATGGAGCCCGCGCCCACGTTGACGCCGGAGCCCATGGTGGTGTCGCCGATGTAGGACAGATGGGGCACCTTGGAACCCTCGCCGATCGTGGACTTCTTGATCTCCACGTGCGTGCCGGCCTTGGATCCGTCGAGCATGTGGGTGCCCGGGCGCAGGTAGGCGCGCGGGCCGCAGTCGACGCCGTTCTCGATGACGGCCTCGATGGCGATGGTCTCATCGATGATGCAGCCGCTGCCGACGGTGGTGTCGGTGAGGCGGCTGTTGGGGCCGAGCTGGCACTCCTCGCCCACGGTGACGTGGCCGATCAGATGCGTCTGCGGCCACACGACGGTGTCGCGGCCGATGACGGCATCGGGGCCGATCCAGGCCTGCGTGGGGTCGATGAAGGTGACGCCCTCGGCCATCCAGTGCTCGTTGATGCGGTCGCGCGCGATGGCGGTGAGCTGCGCGAGCTGGATGCGGCTGTTGACGCCCAGGCCGTCGCGGTAGTCGTCGCAGTGGAAGATGGAGACCGCCTGGCCGTGACCCTTGAGGATTTCGAGCATGTCGGGCAGGTAGTACTCGGACTGCGCGTTGTCGTTGCCGATCTCGTTAATGTGGGCGGCGAGCTGTGCGCCGTCAAAGGCGTAGCAGCCGGCGTTGCACTCCAGCAGCGTGGCGGCCTGCTCGGGCGTGCAGTCCTTCTGCTCGATGATGCGCTCGATCTGGCCGTCGGCGCCCAGCTTGATGCGGCCGTAGCCAAAAGGATCGGGCGGGGTCATGGTCATGACGGTGCAGGCGAGCTCGCCGGTGGCGACGGTCTGCGCGAACTTGGCGACGGTGTCGGCGGTGATGAGCGGCAGGTCGCCGTTGAGCACGACGACGGGGCCTTGCGTGATGCCGCAGGCCTCGAGCGCGACCTTTACGGCGTGGCCGGTGCCCAGGCGCTCGGTCTGCTCGACGCACTCAACCTTGGTGGCGCTGTTGGCATAGGCGCCATCGATGAGGGCGCGCATCTCGTCGGCGTGGCTGCCGATGACGACCACGACGCGGCTGCAGCCGGCCTTGATGGTGGCGTCGACGATCCACTGGACCATGGGCTTGCCCAGGATCTTGTGCGAAACCTTGCAGTGGTTCGACTTCATGCGGGTGCCCTCGCCGGCGGCGAGGATAATTGCGGTTGCGTCCATGTGATCTCCTGTTACGTTATAGAGACGTGTGTTTGGAAACGATACACGGCGCAATATGATACCGCAGGCATATGTTGAGCGCGTAGCGATTGGCTCATGGCGGCCGATGTCGGTGCCGCCGGCGTGGCGTTTGCGCTGCTTGCGTGCGGCGTTGGCGGTGCTGCGGAGCTGTCGTTTGAGCGAGGGGACGGGGGTGCCCGTGGACAACATACAAGAGGAGTTTGGCGGCGAGCCCGTCGCGGCATTCTCGATGTCGCATCCGGCTGTGCCGGCCCTCTACATGGTGCTGACGCTGGGGCTCACCATGTTCTCGATGCAGCCGGTGCTGATTGCGCTGTCACTTGCGGGCGGGCTGGCGTATGGATTTGCGACGCGCGGGGCTGCCCGCACGCTTGGCGCACTCCGCTGGCAGCTGCCGGTGATTTTGATTATCGCGCTGGTCAATCCGCTGTTTAGCGCCTCGGGCTCGACCGAGCTGTTTCGCATCGGCGTGCGCGCGGTGTATCTGGAAAGCATGGTATATGGCCTGTGCATGGGCGGGCTGTTTGTGGCGAGCGTGCTGTGGTTTGAGGCTGCGGCGTCGATGCTTGAATACGACAAGGTACTCGCACTGTTGGGCAACGCCGCGCCGGTGATCGCGCTCATGATCTCGATGTGCATGCGACTTATCCCACAGTTTTTGCGCCGCGGCCGCACGGTGCTGGCGGTGCAGAATGCGATTGATGTACCGGGGCGTGCGCCCACCGATCCCGTGCGATCGCGCCTGCGGGCGTCGAGCGTGCTGATGGGTTGGGGCATGGAAGATTCGCTTGAGCGCGCGGACGCCATGCGCTCCCGTGGGTGGGGCGCCGCGGCGCGTCGCACGACGTACGCGCGGTATCGGCTGGGGCGCAGCGACGTTGCCGCGCTGGTCGGGCTCGCGCTGTTTGGTGCTGCCGCGGTGGCGGTGGCGTGGACCGCGACGACGCAGTATTCGTTTTACCCGCAGCTTTCGGTGCCCGCGCCGTGGCTGGGCTATGTCGTGTACGCTGCCTGGATGGTGCTGCCCAGCGTGCTGCACGCGATCGATGAGAAGAGGTTCGGCTGATGGCTCGGTTGGATAGGGGCCCGGTGTCGGGCGCGGCGTGCGGCCCGGATATGCCGGCGATTGAGGTGCGGAGCCTGAGTTTTGCCTACCCCGGGGCTGATGCTGCGGTGCTCGAGGGGCTCGACTGGTCTGTTCCCCAAGGTGCATTTGCGCTGCTTGTTGGCGGTACCGGATCGGGTAAATCGACGCTGCTGTCGCTGCTCAAGCCCGAGATCGCTCCGGCGGGCGAGCGCACTGGCGATGCGCGCGTGCTGGGCGAGAACGTTGCCGACATGGACGTGCGTGCGTCTGCGGAGCGCGTGGGCTACGTGTTCCAGGATCCCGAGAACCAGATTGTGTGCGAGACCGTGTGGCACGAGATGGCGTTTGGCCTGGAAAACTTAGGCATGTCGCGCGACGAGATGCGCCGACGTGTTGCCGAGACCAGCTATTTCTTTGGTCTGGAGGACTGGCTTCATCGCGATACCGATACGCTTTCGGGTGGCCGCAAGCAGCTGCTGTCGCTTGCCGCCGTCCTGGCGCTGCGTCCGCGTGTGTTGCTACTCGACGAGCCCACGTCTCAGCTCGATCCCGTTGCCGAGAAGAATTTTCTGCACGCGCTGTTTCGCGTGAACCGTGAGCTGGGCTGCACGGTTGTTGTGGCTACGCATCAACCGCGGCCGATGCTCGAGTATGCGACGTGTGCGTACCGGATTGAGGGCGGTCGCGTGCGCGAAGTGGCGGATATGGCTTCTTTGGGACGCCGAGAATCGCTGTTTTCCGATGACGTGTTGGGGTGGGGTGCCATCCGATGTACAAAAAACGGAGTATTCAGCAGGCGTGAGGACAATTTGGGCTCTCTGGAGCCGCCCGGGGACGTATCGAGCGCGAAAAGAAGTTCGGAATTGGACAAATCGTCCGAATTTGTGGCGCAAACGTCGCTCGAGAACGGCTCGGCAGCCTTCCCACGCACGGATGGAAGCAGAATACTCCAAAAAATGCACGGCGGGTCGGCTACCACCCTGTCGGAAGGCTGGTTTCGCTACGATCGCGCGGGCGGTTGGGTGCTGCGCGGGCTCGATGTGACGTTTTCGGCCGGCGCGGTGCATGCGGTCGTGGGCGGAAACGGCTGCGGCAAGTCGACGATGCTCTCGGTGCTGGCCAAGACGGCTAAGCTGCAGCGTGGCCGCATGGTGCGTGGAACGGCCTCGGCGGCACTGCTGCCACAGAATCCCAGGGCATTGCTGGTCGCCGAAACGGTGCGCGACGAGCTGATGGAATGGGCTTCGACCTGCGGATATGACGAGAACTTGGCGCGGGAGCGTGCGGCGCAACTGGGACTGGACGGCTTGGAGGCGCGTCACCCGTACGATCTTTCGGGCGGTCAGCGCCAGCTGCTTGCGTTGGCAAAGCTGCTGTTGATTGGTCCGGAGCTGCTGCTGCTTGATGAGCCCACCAAGGGCCTTGATCTGGCAAGTCGCTGCATTATCGCCCGAGCCCTGCGCGAGCATGCGCAGGCCGGCGGCACCGTCATCATGGCCACGCACGACTTGGACTTTGCCGAGCAGGTGTCCGACGACGTCGCCATGATGTTCGACGGCGAGATCGCCTGCATGGAGCCCCCGGCAGATTTCTTTGCCGACAACGTGTTCTACAGGGCGTGATGGGATGACGGATCATCGCGCCTCGCGCCTACTCACAAAAATGGAGATTCCGCTGCTCCTGGCGGTGCCGACAGTGATGACTGCGGCGTTACTGGCGGGCATTGAGCAGGCGGCGCTTGCCATGCTGGTTGTTGTGGCACTCGTGCTCGCACTGTTCTTTGCGGGCTATGAGACATCACGTCCAGGCCTGCGCCAAATCATGCCCACGCTGGTGCTGGCGGCGCTGGCCGCGGCGGGGCGCATCCTGTTTGGCCCCATTCCCGACTTTAAGCCCGTGAGCGCTATCGCCATTATCGCGGGTGCGACACTTGGCCGTCGCAATGGTTTTATGGTCGGCGCGTTGGCAGCGCTGACCAGTAATTTCTTTTTTGGACAGGGCATGTGGACGCCGTGGCAGATGTATGCCTGGGGTCTGGTGGGCTATATCGGTGGCGCGCTGGCGCATGCGGGTGCGTTCGACCGCGCGGATGGAACCGTGCGATTGCCGGCGCTGTTGGCGTATGGCTTTGCGTCGGGCCTGCTGTATGGCGTCGTGATCAACGCGTATGACATCATCGGTTTTGTGCAGCCGCTCACCTGGGCGGGCGCCGTAGCGCGTCTTGCCACGGCGGTGCCGTTCGATATCACACACGGCCTCGCGACCTGCGTGTTCTTGGCCGCCCTCTACAAGCCTTGGTGTCGCCGCATCAACCGAGTCGTCGTGAAATACGGACTGTAGGGCATTTCGCGTTCCCTCACGAACTTGCGGTGGAATGGTTCTCGTTTTTGGCTATTTGCTACCCAAACAGGAACTATTCCACCGCAACTTATAGGGGGAGAGGGGTCACATGATCTGTTTTTCTCTGTCCCCCAGGAATTACTTGGGGCTAGAGCTCTAGCGTGAGGGTGACGGGGCAGTGGTCGCTGCCAAAGATGTCGCCGCGGATGCCGGTGTCGCGTACGTTGTCGGCGATTGCGTCGCTTACCAGGAAGTAGTCGATGCGCCAGCCTGCGTTGTTCTTGCGGGCATTAAAGCGGTAACTCCACCAGCTGTAGACGCCCTCGACGTCCGGATTGGCCGCGCGCCAGGTGTCGGTAAAACCGGCGTCGAGCAGCTCGGTGAACTTGCCGCGCTCCTCGTCCGAAAAGCCGGCGTTGCCGCGGTTGGACTTGGGGTTCTTGAGGTCGATCTCCTCGTGAGCCACGTTAAAGTCGCCGCAGGTTACGACGGGCTTGCCAGTTTCGCGCTCAAGCGCGCTCAAAAAGCCGCGATAGGCATCGTCCCAGGCCATGCGTACATCGATGCGCGCGAGCTCATTTTGGGCGTTAGGCGTATAGACGTCCACGAACCAGAACTTGTCGAACTCGAGCGCGCAGACGCGGCCCTCGGTTGCGGCTTGGGCGACGAGCTCGGCCGCCTCGCCCTCGCCGGCGTGGGGCAGCAGCGCATCGGCGCGCAGCACGCGCAGCGGTTCCTGGCGGCTAAAGACCGCGGTGCCCGAGTAGCCCTTGCGCTCGGCGTAGCTCCAGGTTTGGTGGTAGCCGGGCAGATCGATATCGACCTGGCCTTCTTGCAGCTTGGTCTCCTGCAGCGCCAGGATATCGACGTCGAGTTCTTGCGCGATCTGAATAAAGCTCGGGTCTTTTTTGAGCACGGCGCGCAGGCCGTTGACGTTCCACGAGGCGAAAGTGTAAGTCTGAGGCATGGTGTCCTTTCGACGGGGTTGGCAGGCTTAAGATTAACGCAACAAGAGCGGGGCGGAGTCCGCGAGTGATAGTGCGAACGCCGCCGTCCCTAAGACACGGACGGAGGACATATATGACGCAGGCGATATCGGACCCCAAACAGGCCTCCGCCGCGCTGGCGGAGCTGTTCGAAACCCATAGCAACGTGGTCTTCTTTGGCGGCGCGGGCGTTTCCACGGCAAGCGGCATTCCCGATTTCCGCAGCGTGGACGGTCTGTATCACCAGCGGTTTTCCTATCCGCCCGAGACTATGCTCTCGCACAGCTTCTACGAGGCGCATCCGGCGGAGTTTTTCGACTTCTACCGGACCAAGATGATCGCGCTGGGCGCCAAGCCCAACCACTGCCACGCCAAGCTGGCGGAGCTGGAGCGCGCCGGCAAGCTTGCCGCCGTGGTGACTCAAAACATCGATGGCCTGCATCAGGCGGCTGGTTCACGGCACGTGTTTGAGCTGCATGGCTCGGTCCACCGCCTGTCTCTTATACACATCTGACGCTGCCGACGAATAGCCTT
>URGY01000087.1 GCA_900547505.1 uncultured Collinsella sp. | reverse complement strand
CACAAGGCTATTCGTCGGCAGCGTCAGATGTGTATAAGAGACAGCGAGCTGCTTGCCGATGCCCCCGATGTTTCGTTTATCGCGTGCGCGACCGACACTATGGCTGCCGGCGCCCTGCGCGCTCTTGACGAGGTGCGTGGCATGGGCGAGGGCGTGCGTCGCGTGAGCGGCTTCGGCGACAACGCATTTTTGCGCGCGCTGACGGGCGGCATTCCCACCGTGCATTACGGCTACCTGACCAGCGGCGTCGAGGCGACCAATATGTTGCTCAACGCGCTCGATGGCGAGGAGGGGGAGAGCGGTCTCAAGACGCTCAAGCTCGGCCATCAGCTTATGAATGTCTAGGCCTTGGGCACGTCTGCCTGCCTCTGAGACCCCTGTTTTTGCTTCAAAACTACCTTTCGCCGGCTTTTTCCTACCGTTCACCCTACTATGAAAACGATTACAGTCATATCAAACTGAAAACGATTACAGTGTATGTGTCAAAGATGGCCGGGTGCACATGCGCCCGTTGGAGGAAAGGGAAGTTATGGACTACCGCAAATCAGCCCAAGAGGTGCTCGACAACGTCGGTGGCGCCGACAACGTTGTTTCGGCCGCACACTGCGCCACGCGTCTACGCCTGGTGATTGCCGATAATTCCAAGGTTAACAAGGAGGCCATCGAGAATGTCGATGGGGCCAAGGGCGTCTTTGAGGCCCAGGGCCAGCTCCAGATTATTTTTGGCACTGGCACCGTCAACAAGGTCTACGAAGAGTTCATCGCGCTCAGCGGCGTCGAGGCTGCCACCAAGGCCGAGGTAAAGGAGGCCGCGGCTCAGCAGCAGAACATCTTTATGCGTGCCATTAAGGTGCTCGGCGACGTCTTTGTTCCCATCATCCCCGCCATCGTGGCTTCGGGCCTGCTGCTGGGCATTATGAGCGCCCTCAACTTCATGGCCTCCAACGGCTTTATCGCGCTCGACACCAATAACTTTATTTATAAGATCGCCGACTTGGTCTCGGGCACGTCTTTTGGCATTCTGCAGATCCTGATCGGTTACTCCGCCGCTAAGGCCTTTGGCGCCAACCCGTATCTGGGCGCTGTCGTCGGTGGTGCATTCATCAACTCCTCGCTGCAGAGCGCCTACACGGTTGCTTCCGAGGGCGTTCAGACCATGGTTACTGTTATTCCCGGCGTGTACAGCTTTGAGTGGGTCGGCTATCAGGGCCATGTGATCCCCATCGTTATCGCCTGCGCCATTCTGGCCTTCCTCGAGAAGCGCCTGCACAAGATCGTTCCCGAGATGTTCGACCTCTTTGTGACTCCGCTCGTCTCGGTGTTCGTGACCGTGCTCGTGACGCTCGTTGCCGTCGGCCCCATCTTTGTCTGGGCCGAGAACGCCATCCTCGGTCTGATCCAGTCCCTGCTGACCCTGCCCTTCGGCATCGGTTCCTTTATCGTCGGCCTGTTCTATGCCCCCACGGTCGTTACCGGTATCCACCAGATGTACACCGCCATCGACCTGGGTCAGCTTGCCCAGTACGGTGTGACCTATTGGCTGCCCATCGCCAGTGCCGCCAACATCGCCCAGGGTGGCGCCGCGCTCGCCGTTGCCTTTAAGACCCGCGATGCCAAGATCAAGGGCCTGGCGCTTCCTTCGGCCCTGTCCGCCTTCATGGGTATTACCGAGCCTGCCATCTTTGGTGTGAACCTGCGCTTCTTTAAGCCCTTCATCGCCGGCTGCATCGGCGGCGGTTGCGGTGCTCTGGTCTGCGCACTCACCTCGCTTGCTGCTTCCGGCACCGGCGTTACCGGCATCTTCGGTATCCTGCTGTGCCTGGCCCAGCCCGTGCAGTACGCGATCATGTTTGCGGTCGCCGCGCTGGTTTCCTTTGCCGTCTCGTTTGTCCTGTACAAGGACGAGCCCAAGGCTTCCGAGCAGGCCTAAGAGCTTTTGATTGAGGGGCGCCCGCGGGTTGTATGCTCACGGGCGTTTCCCGTATCTGGTGTCGATCTCTGGCGCCTTGTTACTTTCGATCCGTTAGGACTTTGATATGTCTAATGCACTTGGCCGCGACCTTGCAAAGCTGGTTGCCGCTGTTGACACCGCCGCCTCTGAGTGCGGTCATGGCGCATATGGCCAGCGCTTCCATATTATGCCGCCGGCGGGCTGGCTCAACGACCCCAATGGTCTTTGCCAAGCGGGCGGCGTGTTCCATGCCTATTTTCAGTATGCGCCGTTTGATGTCGAGGGTGGCGTCAAGATGTGGGGCCATGCCACAAGCCGCGATCTTATGACGTGGGACTACGTTGGCGCCCCGCTGCTGCCCGACGAGCCGTTCGATTGCCATGGCGTGTATTCGGGCTCCGCGCTTGCCGAGGACGGCCGCATTCGCGTACTGTACACAGGCAACGTTAAACTCTCCGATGCAGACGGCACGTACGACTACGTCAATACCGGCCGCCGCGCCGATACTGTTTATGTCGAGAGCGTTGATGGCCTTGCCGGTCGGGAGTTCAGCCAAAAGCGCGTGGTGCTGGCGTCCGAGGATTATCCCGAGGATTTGACCTGCCATGTGCGCGATCCCAAGGTGTGGCGCGATGATAATGGGCGTTACCACATGGTGCTGGGCGCGCGTCGTCGCGTGGATGGGCCGCATGTTGATAGTCGATTTTGCGCCATGCACGGCGAGGGCGCCGGTCGCGATGTGGGCGAGATCCTGGTGTATGGCTCGGCCGATATGCTGAGTTGGGAGCTCGAGAGCCGCGTGTCTACGCCCGAGCGTTTTGGCTTTATGTGGGAGTGCCCGGGGTATCTGGAGCTTGAGGCGGATGGCGGCGTGCCGGCAAGGTTTCTGTCTTTCTCTCCCCAGGGGCTCGAGGGCGACCGTTGGGACCGCGGCAATGTGTATGCAGCGGGCTACATGCCTGTAACGGGCGACATTACCGGTAGTGACGGCGTCTATGATCTGGGCGAGTTCCGTCTGTGGGACGCCGGTTTTGACTTCTATGCTCCGCAGGAGTTTACGGCCGAGGACGGTCGCCACATTCTGATCGGTTGGATGGGCATGCCTGATGAGCCGACCTATGGCAACGATCCCACCGTGGCGTGCGGCTGGCAGCACTGCATGACAGTGCCGCGTGAGCTTACAGCCGGTGCCGGCGGCGTGGTGCTGCAGCAGCCGGCGCGCGAGATTGAGCACCATTATGCCTCGGTGCGTGTGGGGGAGGGCTCGTTGGAGGTTGCCGGCGATACCTGCTTTGACGTTGTTGTCGACGGTGTCGACGGCGCGTTTGCCGCGACCGTAGATGGCGAGCTGAAACTGGTGTTTGTGCCCGCCGAGGGCGAGCTTCCCGCGCGCTTTGAGATGCGATATACCGATGAAGGTCGCGCTTCTGCCGGCTGCGGTCGTACCGTGCGCTGGGAGCCCGTCGACGAGGTGCGCAACGTGCGCATTGTTGGCGATGTCTCGTCGGTCGAGGTGTTTGTGAATGATGGCGCGCTCGTGTTTTCGACGCGCATCTATCCCGAGGCCTATGGCGTGATAGTTCACGCTCCGGGTGCGAGCGTGAACTATCACACGCTCAACATCTAGGCGATTCGTCGCATATCGGCGCTATACTGCAGCCGTTGCCCACGATGCGGGGAACACCCGCATCGTGGGTTTTTGCTTATGAAGGGACGGTGCCGCGTGGACGTGCAACAGCTAGAAGAGGCTTGGGCTGCAAGGGCCGGCGCGCGTGAGGCGCGGTTACTTGCGACCTCGCATGTGCCAGCAGCGCTGTCGCAGCTGGGGATTGTGTGTCCCGGCGATCGTCTGGTTGCCTTTGCGGACGACTTTGCCGATGCGTTTGCGAGCGGCTTTGATGGCTGCGATGTCGCGCTGGTGGGCTCGCCGTTTGCCGATGCGTTTGCTACCGCGTCCAAGGGCTTTGATGCTTCGTTTGATGCCGAGAGTCCGCACCTGTGGTGGTTCGTCAACTCCATCGGCGGGTTTGGTCTGCGCGTGCCCGATCTGCGCGCTCTGGGCCGCGCGGCGCGTGAGGCCCGCGCACTGCTTGTGGTGGATAACACCGTGGCGTCGGCTTTTGGGTGCGATCCGCTGCGGCTGGGTGCTGCGCTGTCGCTCGAGGCGCTCGATCGTGTATGCGCCGGTGATGCTCCGCGAAAGTTGGTTGCCGTATCGGTGGCGCGCTCGCAGCTCAAGCGCCGTCACATGGATGCCGCGGCTGAGTGCGCGCATGCCCTGCTTGAGGGCTGTGGCTTGGCCAAGCTTGATACGCCTGCTGACGAGGCCGGTGTGCTGGAGCGGGGACTGGACTCGCTCGATGTCCGCATGCAGGCACACTTCGACCGCGCACGTGCGCTGTCCGAGTACTTGGCCGCCAACGAGATGGTGCGCAACGTACGCTATCCCGGGTTGAGCTCGCATCCCGACCATGCGGTTGCAACGGGAATCCTCGAGCACGGCTTTGGCCCGGCAGTTGAATTCGACCTTATCGAGCGTAGCGCAGGTGATCTTTTCGACGCTTTGCCGGGGGAGTTCCGCACATCGCCGGCCGGCGGCGTAACGACGCGTCTTTCGGCCCCACGCGGCGAGCAGGGTAGCACCCTCCGCCTCTTCGCCGGCACCGACGACCCCTTGATCGTGGCCGCCACCCTAGATAATGCCCTCCGCAACTAGCTAAATCATCCTCGACTACATAAGTTGCGGTGAAATATGGATTGATTTACGGCTTTAATCGCATAAACAGTCCCTATTTCACCGCAACTTATGAGAAGGGGTTGTGTGGCTATAAGGCCCCGTCCTAAATTGGCTATTCTTTTATGCTGGCGATGAGGTCGTTGGCCTTTGCGGCAATTACTTGGTTGATGTCGGTCTGCAGCTCCTCGTAGACCGCTATGGCTCGCTCTCCGGCGGGGGTGAGGGTGGATCCGCGGGCGCCGTCGCGCTCGATGAGCTTGCAGCCCAGCTGGCCTTCGGCTTCGTTCACAATGCGCCATGCCTTGGAATACGCCATGCCCATGCTCTTGGCGGCGCGGTTGAGCGAGTGCTCGCGGGCAATACCCTGCAGCAGCAAAACGCAGCCGTGGCCGAACACGCCCGGCAGATCCTTGTTGCACGCTTGAATGACCAACTTTGCCGTCGTCTTGTACTCCATGTGCTCCACGTCTCCCCGCTAAAGTGTTTGCTGGGCAAACGCAAAGCCTGCGTCAAACCCTCGTGTGCTCTTCTTAAAACATGCATTGTAGCAGTCAAAGTGCGTTAAGATACTTCCCCAGTATTGGGCGCCCAAGGTTGGGCTGGGTCCTACGAGGCCTGCAGCCGACCGGTCGCATGGAAAAAGGAGAAACATGGCTACGTTCTTTCCCGGTGAGTCCCACACGTTTTCGGAGTATCTGCTGGTCCCTGGTTACTCGTCCTCGCAGTGCATCCCCAACAACGTCTCTCTTAAGACGCCGCTAACCCGCTTTAAGCGCGGTGAGAAGCCGGCAATCACCCTGAACATCCCCATGGTTTCCGCCATCATGCAGTCCGTCTCGGGCGTCGATATGGGTGTCGCGCTCGCTACCGAGGGTGGCCTGTCCTTCATTTACGGTTCCCAGAGCGCCGAGTCCGAGGCCGCCATGGTCAAGGCCGTCAAGGATCACAAGGCCGGCTTCGTTCAGTCCGATTCCACGCTGACCCCCGACATGACTATGGAGCAGGTCATCGAGCTCAAGGAGAAGACCGGTCACTCCACCATGCCGGTCACCGACGACGGCACTCCCAAGGGTAAGCTCCTGGGCATCGTCACCAGCCGTGACTATCGCCCCAGCCGCGATGACCACCAGACGAAGGTCTCCGAGTTCATGACCCCGCGTGAGCAGCTCATCGTGGGCGACAAGAACATCAGCCTCAAGGTCGCTAACGACGTCATCTGGGACAACAAGCTCAACGCCCTGCCCATCGTCGACGATAACGATCACCTTATGGGCATCGTTTTCCGCAAGGACTACGATAGCCACAAGACCAACCCCAACGAGCTGCTTGACGGCGACAAGCGCTACATGGTCGGCGCCGGTATCAACACCCGCGACTATGCCGAGCGCGTGCCGCTGCTCATCGAGGCCGGTGCCGACGTTCTGTGCATCGACTCCTCCGAGGGCTTCAGCGAGTGGCAGAAGCGCACTATCGAGTGGATCCGCGCCAACTACGGCGAGGACGTCAAGGTCGGTGCCGGTAACGTTGTCGACGCCGAGGGTTTCCGCTTCCTGGCCGACTGCGGTGCCGACTTCATCAAGGTCGGTATCGGCGGCGGTTCCATCTGCATCACCCGCGAGACCAAGGGCATCGGCCGTGGCCAGGCCACCGCGCTGATCGATGTCTGCCGCGCTCGCGACGAGTACTACGAGGAGACCGGCGTCTATGTGCCCGTGTGCTCCGACGGCGGTATCGTCTATGACTACCACATGACACTCGCCCTTGCCATGGGTGCAGACTTTATGATGCTGGGTCGTTACTTCGCCCGCTTTGACGAGAGCCCGACCGAGCGCGTCAACGTCAATGGCCAGTATATGAAGGAGTACTGGGGCGAGGGTTCTGCGCGTGCCCGCAACTGGCAGCGCTACGATCTGGGTGGCGCCGCGAAGCTCAGCTTCGTAGAGGGCGTCGACTCCTACGTTCCCTACGCCGGTTCCCTCAAGGACGGCGTGGGCGGCACGCTCTATAAGGTCAAGTCCACGATGTGCAACTGCGGCGCCCTCTCGATCCCCGAGCTCCAGGAAAAGGCACGCCTGACCCTGGTAAGCTCGACCTCGATCGTCGAAGGCGGCGCCCACGACGTAGTCGTGAAGGACTCCCAGCAGAGCGTTTCCTATCGATAAGCGGCTTTCCCAAGCACCGCACCTTGCCGTTCAAACCGTCGCTCGCGTACCAAAGTACGCGTCGCTCCTCTTTCACGGCAATCTGCGGCGCTTGGAAAACCCGACCATGCTTGGGCGGATAACAGATAGCGGTTGATTCACAACCACGTTATTTCTGTCTCTTATACACATCTCCGAGCCCACGAGACTACGC
>URGY01000086.1 GCA_900547505.1 uncultured Collinsella sp. | reverse complement strand
GTAGTCTCGTGGGCTCGGAGATGTGTATAAGAGACAGGACCATCGCGGCCGACACCATCGTCACCTTCGATGGCAAGCTTTTGGGCAAGCCGGCAAACGAGGACGAAGCCCGCACCATGCTCCACGAGCTCTCGGGGCGCACGCACCAGGTCGCAACCGGCGTCTGCATCGTTAGAGCCGGAGACGTCACAGCCCCGCACGCCGCCGAGAGCCTGTCGTTTGTCGATGTGACCGACGTGACGTTCTATGAGCTCACCGACGAGCAGATTGAGCGCTATGTCGCCTCGGGCGAGCCCATGGACAAGGCAGGCGCCTACGGCATCCAAGGCGTCGGCGGGCGTATGCTCGTGCACGATATTTCGGGCGACTTTTACAACGTGGTGGGTCTGCCCATCGCTCGCGTCGCGCGTGCGATTCAAAAACTATCGTAATTGCATCTGGCGCTGGGTATCCCCCGGCGCCTACAATTTTGGCGTACCGTACGGATCCCGACCGGGCATAAGGCCCGGCGGAAAACCGATAGGAGTAAAACATGGACACACTGCTTGAGGCCATTGACGTTTGCGATGTCGATGGCTTTTGCTTTGGCAACTATACGGACGAGGAGGCCGGCACCGGCTGCACCGTAATCGTGGCACCCGAGGGCGCCACCGGCGGTGTTGACGTTCGCGGCGGTGCCCCGGCATCGCGCGAGACCGACCTGCTGCGTCCCGAGAACACCGTGGACAAGGTCCATGCCGTCTGCCTTTCGGGTGGATCGGCCTTTGGTCTGGAGGCCGCAAGCGGCGTCGCCCGCGAGCTCGAGAGCCGCGGCATCGGCCTTCCTGTCGGCCCCACGCAGGTGCCCATCGTTTGCTCTAGCTGCATCTTCGACCTCGCCTTTGGCGACCCCACCGTACGCCCCGACATTGAGGCTGGCATCTCCGCCGTGCGCGAGGCGCTCGACAGCACCCCCACCACGCTCGAGCAGGGCAATGTAGGTGCCGGCACCGGTGCCACCGTGGGCAAGCTCATGGGCCCCGCCACCTGCATGAAGGCCGGCCTAGGAGCTGCCGCCCTGGCACTCGGCCCTGTTAAGGTGGGTGCCGTGGTCTCGGTCAACGCCTGCGGAAACGTCGTCGACCCCTTCACCGGTGAATGGGTCGCTGGTATGCGCGCTGCAGCAGATAGCGACCAGATTGTCGACATGGAGCTCGCCGCCTTTGCCGCCGCCGGCTCCATGCAAATGCCGCTCGACCGCACCAACACCACCATCAGCTGCATCGTCACCAACGTTGAGCTCACCAAGGCTCAGGCCACCAAGGTCTCCCAGATGGCCGCAGACGCCTATGCGCACGCCATCCGCCCCACGCACACCACGAACGACGGCGACACCATCTACACCCTCGCCAGTGGCAAACTGAGTGCCCAGGCAAGCGCCACCGTTCCCTTGGACCTTTTGGGCATGCTCGCCGTAAGGGCTTTGCAAACCGCCATCGTAAACGGAGCCAAAACCGCCAAAACCTCCCACGGCATCCCCGGCGCCGCAAAGTAACCAAGCCCCACCGGGCAACCTACTCAACAAGATCCCTTTCAGCCCAGGCCCCTGTGTACCGCGCGTCTAAGATCTTCAAATTCAGCTTCCTGACAATCGATTCTTATAGCAGAGGCCCCTTGGCCTTTAGTTTGATACAAGTTCCGCACGAGCCGGAAAGCACTTAATGTGCTTTCCGTGCGAGCAGGACTGTTCGCAGTAGCAAACTAAAGGCCAAGGGGCCCAGTCAACCTATCAGCAGCGATTACTCAGCAGTTAGTTGAATTTGAAAATCTTTGAGGCAAGATGGTATAGGCCGAGTGTGGTTTTGTCTCCGGCCCGTCCACGCAGGTTGGTAAAGAATCCGACCACGCCGTAGCGAGCGCGACGATACATGCGCTCGTCGTACTCTTTCAGGTCCTTCCACAGCGTCTTCAGGCGCTCATCGGCACAATCTTCCTCGGAAAGCTTGGTGAGCACCGAGCAAATCGCCATCATCATGGTGAAGTAGCCCATCATGTACGAACGCAGACGCGAGGACTCAACGTCCTGGTACAGGTGGAACGATTCCATCATGATGCGCGTTACGCGGAACTGCTGACCCAGGCGCTTGACCATCGTGGCCTCATTGACACTCTGGCCCTCGCGACCGATAAAGTAGCGATAGAGGTCGATGTCGGCGTAGTACATGGTCTTGCAGCGCGGAAGCGGCACATATGCGTAGATATTATCCACGTAGAACGTGTGAGCCGGCATAGGCAGATTCGACTCGCGCAGTACATCGGTGCGATAGCACAGACTGTGCATGAGCAGATTCTGATCGGGACGGAAGTGCCCGATCTGGTCCCAAGAGAAAATCTTTTTGCGCGGCAGGGCAAACTTGTAGCCAATAGCGGTATGCGTGCCCTCGTAAACCTTCTCGTACACGTAGTTCGAGATAAACAGATCGACGCGCTGGTCGCGCTCCTCAAAGCCACGCAGAATCGACAGCATGGTCGAAAGCGCCGCACCGTCGAGCCAGTCGTCCGAGTCGACAACCTTGTAGTAGGTGCCCCGCGCCTCGCGCAGACCCGAAAGGACGGCGATACCGTGGCCGCCGTTCTCCTGGTGCACCGCGCGGATGATTCCAGGATAACGGGCCTCCCACTCGTCGGCCTTGGCGGCCGTCTCGTCCTTGGAGCCGTCGTCCACCACGATAATCTCGATATCGGTGGCGTAATTGCTCCCCTCCAAGATGGAGGTGATGCAATGGTCCATGTCTTTGGCGGCGTTATACGAGGGAATACCGAATGTTATGACTTTATGCATGGCAGGCGATAATCTCATCCGAAAGATCGAGGGCGGAATTGGTCACGGCGTCCATATCGTAGTAACGGTACTCAGCCAGACGACCCACCGGGTGGAAGTTCGTCAGGTTCTGGACGCGCTCAAGGTAGCGCTCGTAGAGCTCACGGTTCTCGGGCTCCAGGATAGCGTAGTACGGCGTCTCGCCCGAGCCGGGCGTATAGGCCTTGGAGTACTCCTTCATGATGGTGGTCTTGCCGGGCAAAACCTGACCGGTCATGTTCTTGAACTCGGTGATGCGCGTGTAGTCCTCGCTCGTGGTGTAGTTGACGGTGCCCACAGGCTGGAACTGATCCATATCGAGCGTCTCGAACTTCATATCGAGCGTGCGGTACGGCAGCGCGCCCAGGTCGAGGTTGAACAGCTCGTCGAGTGGACCGGTGTAGACGATCTCGCCACCATAGACCTTACCGTCGATCTTGACGGTAGTCTCGTCAATCTCAAAGAGGTCACGGGCGTCTACGTCACAGAATACGTCAATCAGGTCGTGATCGAGCATATGCTCGAACAACGCGGTATAGCCGTCCTGCGGCATGCCCTGGAAAGGAGCCTGCGGGAAGTAGCGATCGTCATCGCCCACAAAGACGGGGACGCGGCCGGTGATCGAGGGGTCGATCTGGTCGGGCGTCTGGCCCCACTGCTTCATGGTGTAATGCAAAAAGACGTTCTCATAGACATAATCGGCGACCTCGGCAAGATCCGGGTCGTTCTTCTTGCGCAGCTCCATGATGGGCACCTTGACGTCCTTGCCAAAGGTCTCCACGAGCTTTTGGTACAGCTCCTCGCCGCGCTCATCGCCAAAGGCAAGCTTAAGGCTCGCATGGTTAAAGGGCACGGGCATAAGGGTACCGTTGATGTTGGCGAGCACCTTGTGCTGGTAGTCCGTCCACTTGGTAAAGCGCGACAGGAAATTGTGGACGCGCTCGTTAAAGGTATGGTAGATGTGCGGACCATACTCGTGGACCAGGATTCCCGCCTCGTCAGTGCAGTCGAAGGCATTGCCCGCAATGTGGCTACGGCGCTCCAAAACGGCAACACGATAGCCGATGGTCTCGGCAAGACGGCGGGCGCAAACGGCACCGGCATATCCGGCGCCGACAACAATCATGTCGTACGCACCGGCGTTAAAGCCTTCAGGCAGGCCTGAGGTAATCTGCATCGATACTCCTTGTCAAAAGCCACACGCTTTTTAACTGGGCTTTTTCTCGAACATTCTTCGAGACATATTTATCAGAGCGATTATAGCGCTAATGCGTCCTATAATGAGCTTGCCACACAAGGAAAGCTCAAGCACCGCGGCGTACATAATTGAAAGGTAAACCCGCTAGCAGCGGGTTTATTCGTGAACAGCCGGGTGCCTGGAGCTTAGCGAAACGCTTGTAAGGAGTAACATGAGCGATTTCCTAAACCGTATGAAGTCTGCCGCCAAGGCCGACCTTAAGACGATCGTCCTGCCCGAGGGCGAGGATCCGCGCACTATCGTCGCGGCCACAAAAATCATCGAGGAGGGCCTGGCAAAGATCGTCATCCTGGGCAACCCCGACGAGATCAACGTTCCCGGCGCTACCGTCATCGACCCGCGCAATGCCGAGAAGCACGAGGAGTACGCGCAGAAGTTTGCCGAGCTCCGCGCCAAGAAGGGCGTTACCATCGAGCAGGCTCGCGCCCAGGTGATGGACGCCACCTACTTTGGCACCATGATGGTCAAGATGGGCGATGCCGACGGCCTGGTCTCCGGCGCCTGCCACTCCACCGCCGACACCCTGCGCCCCGCGCTTCAGATCCTCAAGACCGCCCCGGGCACCAAGCTGGTCTCGGCCTTCTTCGTGATGTGCACCGACACCCCGCAGTTCGGCACTGACGGCACGCTGATCTTCGCCGACTGCGGCCTCAACATCAACCCGTCCTCCGACGAGCTCTCCGAGATCGCCATCGCCTCCGCTCACTCCTGGTCCACCTTCATGGGCAACGTTGAGCCGCACGTGGCCATGCTCTCCTACTCCACCATGGGCTCCGCTGGCGGCGAGGTCGCCAAGAAGGTCCAGGAGGCTGTGAAGTTCTGCAAGGAGAAGGCTCCCGAGCTCGCCATCGACGGCGACCTGCAGCTCGATGCCGCTATTGTCCCCACCGTCGCCCAGCTCAAGGCTCCCGGCTCCTCCGTTGCCGGCAAGGCCAACGTGCTCGTGTTCCCCGACCTCGAGGCCGGCAACATCGGCTACAAGCTGGTCCAGCGCTTCGCCGGTGCCGACGCCTACGGCCCCATCCTGCAGGGCATCGCCAAGCCGGTTAACGACCTTTCGCGCGGCTGCTCTGCCGACGACATCGTGGGTGTCGTGGCCATCACCGCCGTCCAGGCTCAGATGGCTGAGTAGCGGACATATCCCCGCCGAAGGCAGCGCAGGTTAACCCCTGAAAACGTCCTCGACCAATGAAACGCCCCCGTTCTGCTCCTTCGGAGCTACGAACGGGGGCGTTTCTGGTCTGCGGAGTGTTTTCAGGGGTTAACCTGCGCTGCCTTCTACCGTCACGTGGCATTCAGGGCATCTGGGGTGGACGGCGGCTTGGCTACGAGCTGGGGCTGAGGATCTGAATGGTCGGGTTCCGTTGCTGGAAGTGCAGGCGTTGCCGGCGATGGTCACTTTGGGACTGGAATTTCCGCCTGCTAGCAAAAAGGCCTCCGGAGCCGTTGCTCTGGAGGCCTTTCGTTTACTTGCAAATGCGCGCGTTAGTTGTTCTTGGTCAGGCGCTCGACGTCGTGGGCGATCATGTATTCCTCGTCGGTAGGGATGACCATGACCGTGACGGCGGAACCGGCGGCACTGATGACCTGCGGGCCGTTGCCCACGGCCTCGCGGTTCTTGTTGTTGTCGATGCGCACGCCCAGCCACTCAAAGCAGTCGCAGAAGGCCTTGCGGATCGACCAGTCGTTCTCGCCGATGCCGGCGGTAAAGGTGATGGTGTCCACGCCCGCCATGGAAGCGATCATGGAACCGGCCTGCTGCATGGCCTTGTAGGCGAACATATCGAAGGCGAGCAGGCAGCGCTCGTCGCCCTCGGAGGCGCGCGTACGGATGTCGCGGGCGTCGTTAGAGATGCCCGAGATGGCAAGCAGACCAGACTGCTTGTTCATCATGTCGTCGACTTCCTGGTAGCTGTAGCCGCCCTCGCGCTGCAGGTAGCACACGGTAGCCGGGTCAATGGAACCGCAGCGGGTACCCATCATCAAACCGTCAAGCGGCGTGAGGCCCATCGTGGTGTCGCGGCACACGCCGTCCTCAATGGCGGCAAGCGAAGCACCGTTGCCCAGATGGCACGAAAGCAGGCGATGGCAGCGCGAGCCCAGGATCTCCTTGGCCATCATCCACTCGTAGCGGTGGCTCGTACCGTGTGCGCCGTACTTGCGCACGTGGTACTTGTCGCACACGTCCTTGGGCAGCGCGTAGGTGTAGGCGACCTCGGGCATGGTCATGTGGAACGAGGTGTCGAAGACGGCCACGTTGGGCAGCTCCGGATACTTCTCGCGGCAATATTCGATTGCCGCGGCCTCGCCGTAATTGTGCAGCGGAGCGAGCGGGGCCACCTCAAGGATCTTAGCCATGACCTCATCGTCGACGACCGCGGAATCATCGAAGTGCCAGCCGCCCTGAACGATACGATGGCCAATGCCATCAATCGTAAAGTCGGTCTTCTCGAGCTCCTCGAGCACGCGAGCGATAGCAGAGCGATGATCGGGGAAAGGGACCTCCTCGGTCTGCTTGGCGCCACCGTTCTCAGAGTGGCCAAAGATGCCCATGTCCGAACCGATACGTTCGCAGTTGCCCTTGGCGAAAACCTCTCGGGTATCGGTATCCAAAAGCTGATATTTAAGGCTTGAGCTGCCGGCGTTGACAACAAGTACGTTCATGAGACTCCTTTGCAGTGCAATACGGTCGACGCAGACCCCTTAAGGCGGCCGCATTTTAATAAGAAGTTATCACAACTTGATAAATAGCTATCAGGCATATCGCCCAACGAGCACAAAAGAGGGGCCGAACGGCGCTCGGTCGTCCAGCCCCTCCCCTCTTGCAATTACTTGCCGTTGACGATGCGCTCGACGTCGGAAGCGATCATGAACTCCTCGTCCGTGGGAATGACGAAGATCTTGACCTTGGAATCCTTGGCAGACAGGCACCTGTCTCTTATACACATCTGACGCTGCCGACGAATAGCCT
>URGY01000085.1 GCA_900547505.1 uncultured Collinsella sp. | reverse complement strand
CCCGCTGAGCTGGGCCTATGCCGGAATCTCTCCCACAGAAACCACCGAAGAGCCCTAAAACGGGTATCCTTTGCGGCGTCAAGCAAACGGCACGCAGGAGCTCACCATGCTCAACCATCTCAAACATCATTTTGGGTCCCGGCGCACCGGCGGTCACGGAGGCCTAGACATTGCACGGCATATCGGCCCCGGGCTGCTCGTGACCGTCGGCTTTATCGATCCGGGCAACTGGGCCTCCAATATGGCCGCGGGCTCGCAGTTTGGCTACGCGCTGCTGTGGATCGTCACGCTGTCCACGATCATGCTCATCGTGCTGCAGCACAACGCGGCGCACCTGGGCATCGCCACGGGCATGTGTCTTGCCGAGGCCACGACGCGCCACCTACCCCGCCTCGTCGGGCGTGCGATACTCGGCAGCGCGTATCTAGCCACGGTCGCCACCGCCATGGCCGAAGTCCTGGGCGGTGCGATCGCGCTTCAAATGCTCTTTGGCCTGCCCGTACGCGCCGGCTGCATCATCGTGGCGGCGGCATCGATTGCCATGCTCATGACAAGCTCCTACAAACGCGCCGAGCGATGGATCATCGCCTTCGTAGGCGTGGTAGGACTCTCGTTTTTGGCTGAGCTTACGCTGGTCAAGGTCGACTGGCCGCAGGCCGCCGCAAGCTGGATCACACCCAGTATGCCCACCGGCTCGGCCGCGATTATCGTAAGTGTCCTAGGCGCGGTTGTTATGCCTCACAACCTCTTCCTGCACTCCGAGGTCATCCAATCCATGCACTTCGAAGGCCAAGGCGAGCAGGTTATCGAGAAACGTCTGCGCTACGAGCTCTTCGACACGCTCTTTTCGATGGGCGTAGGCTGGGCGATCAACTCGGCCATGGTCATCCTGGCCGCAACGACCTTCTTTGCGCACGGCATTGTCGTAGACGACCTCGCCGTCGCAGCGGACACGCTCTCCCCCATTCTGGGCCCGGCAAGCTCGACCATCTTTGCGGTGGCACTGCTGTTTGCGGGCATATCGAGTAGTGTGACGGCGGGCATGGCGGCGGGCACCATCACCGCGGGCATGTTCGACGAGGAATACGACATCCACGACCGGCACTCATCGATTGGAGTGGCGGTCTGTTTCGTCGGCGCAGTGGCGGCGTGCCTGATCGTCCCGAATCCTTTTGAGGGTCTCATCTGGAGTCAGGCGCTGCTGTCGCTTCAGTTGCCGATTACGGTCTTTGTGCTCATACGACTCACCAGTTCGCCCCGCGTTATGGGCAAATACGTCAACTCGCGCCCGCTCAACGCGCTGCTCGTAGGAATCGGCGTCATCGTGACGATTCTCGACATCGTGCTGCTAACGGGGATGTAATTGGGATGACGTAGCTGTCCAGATATAGCGTCTCAATCTGCAACACGTAAGGCCGTTTTAAACCGTCAGATAAATCAAAAGGGTCCCGGCCGAGAATTCGACCGGGACCCTTGGACAGAGCTATATGTTGTTGCAAGTCGTGTGTCTACGAGCTACTCCTCGACAAGCTCAAACTCATCGGGGCCGACGCCGCAGACCGGGCACACGTAGTCCTCGGGCAGCTCGGGCGTGTCGACCTCAACCTCGTAACCGCAAACGGTGCACACAAACTTATACGTCTTCTTCTCCTCAGCCATGATGTTCTCCTCTCGAACGTGACTGCTGGTGTACTTACTTATTAGTATATATTCTCAATAACATAATGCAAGTATTTTTAGAACATTTCTAGCCTTGATACGACGAGGCTTTGGGCGGCGTCTTGCCCTTTAGCACCTTGTGATAGTAGTCGTACGTCAGCGGCGTCTCGTCGCTCAGGCGCTCGGCATCCTCGACCTCGCCAATAAACAGCAGATGCGTGCCCACATCCACAGTGTCGATCAAACGGCAGCTAAACAGGGCCGCCGCATGCTCGGGCACATAGGGCATGCCCAGAGCCGTCTCGCGGGTCTCGTATTTGGCAAACTTGTCATAATCGCTGCTGGTGCGGAACCCAAAGTTACCGATGTAGAGCATGTCGGCCGTCTGATCGATCACGGTCAGCGCGAACGCTTTGGCCGATGCGATGACGCCCGAGGTGACATTGTCCTTGTTCACGGCAACCGAAATACGCGGCGGCATGGACGTCACCTGCACCGCAGTGTTGATGACGCAGCCGGCGCGCAACCCTTCTGCCGCAGCGCTCACCACGTACAGACCGCTCGGCATGGTAAAGAACGCAGTTTTGTCCATAACGATCACTCCCCTAGCTCGGGTTGGAACCTCATGAATGTATGTACCCACAAAAAAGGCGGCACCCATAACGGACGCCGCCTTTGAGACATATGTGTCAGAACAGTAAGAAAGATGAGACGCCCGCAGTTGCGGTGAAATAGGGACTGAATAGCCCCTCAAACAGGCAAAACAGTCCGTATTCCACCGCAACTTATACAGAGTGCCTAGCGGTTGCGTTCCTTAAGGGCGCGGTCGATCTCGCGTTGGACATCACGCTTGGCCATGTCCTCGCGCTTGTCGTAGAGCTTCTTGCCGCAACCCAGACCCAGCAGCAGCTTTACGCGGCCGTCGGTATTAAAGTAGAGTTCCAACGGAACCAGCGCATAACCACGGTTGCGAAGTTTGCCGTCAAGAAAGTCGATCTCCTTGCGGTGCAGCAGCAGACGACGCCGACGGTCGGGATCGCGATTCCACACGCCACCATGGCTATAAGGGTGGATATGCAGGCCGACGAGCCAGCACTCCCCGCCGCGGATCAGCGCGAAGGTATCGGTGATCTGGCAGGCGCGCTCGCGAATCGACTTGACCTCGGTGCCACTCAGCTCAATACCGCACTCAAACGTCTCATCGATAAAGTACTCGTGATGTGCCGAGCGATTCTTGGAAATGAGTTTGCGCTCGCGCTTACTGGGCATCGCCGGCCTCCTTGGCTCCATCGGCGTTTGAGCCCGCAGTCTCGCGCTTTGCCTTGCGCTCGGCATTGAGCTCGGCATCGCTCTCGCGCACCAGTTTAATAATCGCCGCGCAGGCCTCCTCGCCCACCAAGTCGCGAGCACGCACCGTCAGGCGCGTCGCCTCCTGCTTGTCGCCGTCGCTTGCAGCATCGGTCGCACACATAATCAGGCAGATGGCAATCTCGGCCGAAGGCGAGGTCGGCACGCCTTGCAGGGCCAATTCACCCATCACGTGGTCGTCGCTCTCATCAGCGGCATCCGGATAGGTGGTATGGATCTTGTTGAGCAGGCGCGTCGTATGCGCATCGTTGGGCGCCAGGCGCAGCGCCAGACGCGCGCAGCCCACGGCAGCCGAAACGTTCTCGGTCTCGGGCTCCAAGAAGTACTGACCCAGATTGGCGTAAGCGCGGGCGGCGCACTTGCCATCGCTTGCACGCTCCAGCACCGAGAACGAGAGCGATGCCCATTCCTGCTTGTCCTCGAGTGCGCGGAACAGCTCGGCCAAATCCAAGCGATAGTTGCAGTTCATGGGGTCCCAACGCACAGCCTGCATCAGGGCATTACGAGCGCTCACATAATCCTGCTGGCGAATGTAGGCAAACGCCATATCAGAGTACAGGCGGTCAAACGGCACCTCGACCTGCACGAGCTCGCGCGGATCCTTCTCCACGCGGCGATAGGCCAAGCGCTCAAACTTGCTATCGAAGCTAAAGTATTGGCGCTTCTCCTCCGTCTTGCACTCAGCGTCGATATACTCCTCGGCGAGCTCCACCAGACGCTCCAGCAGCGGCGTCGCCGTAGCCAGGTCGCCCTGCGCCAGATAGTTCTCGGCATACGTGATGTCTTGCAAGCTGATGGGCAGATCCATGGCTACTCCTCGATCTGAGCGAAACACGGCAGGCGCCGTATATACGGTCAATACACAAAACCCGGGTCTCTTACGAGGCCCGGGCGTTCAATTTTGGTAGCCCGTACCAGATTCGAACTGGTGATCTCCGCCTTGAGAGGGCGGCGTCCTAAACCGCTAGACGAACGGGCCATATGTAGCAAATGCAATGGCTGGGATGGAGGGAGTCGAACCCCCATTGACGGAACCAGAATCCGCTGTCCTGCCATTAGACGACATCCCAATGACTGCATCGCTGCGCTCGGCTGTGCCTTTGCGCGAGAAAGAAATATACGGGAAGTCTCGCCGTGACGCAAGCCCCAATTTTGACTTTTTTGAAATTCAGTCAAATTGGCCTAATTTAGTCCAACCCGTGAAGGACCTGTGAAGCCGACCGCTGTACACGAAGGGCAAAACGCCGCGAGCGGTAGCCGTCAACCGTTGGCAGATTCTACCGCGAAAACGATAGCACCAGGCAACACAATCGAAGTATCAATGATCGCGTAGATATCGAGGCGCCATGGACGAAGAGCTTGATTACCTATGGGAGACCCTGGGCCTTGAGATCACTGCCGACCTTTGGCCCGAACGGGACAAAATCCATCCCACACTGCGCCCCGCCATTACTGTGGTGCAGGCAAAATACCGCCGTGCATCCTTTTTGATCATGCGGATGTCATGGCACGCGGGACTCCCCGACCTTAAGCGAATCCAGGCAAGCCTCGTCGAGTTGTCCGGCATGCCAACCGTCATATCCGAGGCGCACCTGGAGCAGCGCCAGCGCGAGCGACTGCAACAGCAGCGGATTCCCTTTATCTGCCCCGGCGTTCAGGCATATCTGCCCTTTATGGACGAGGAGTACTGGAGCGGCAAGCCCAACAAACACGTAAAGGTCTACGATCCGCACGAATGGGCACAGCTGGCGGACTGACTGAGGCAGGCCCGCCGGCGGAAAGTGCGTCCCAGATTTCAAGCTCAAACTGGTCCCCACTTTCCCGTCGAGCCCTCAACCGGAAACCGTATCCCACAATCGAAGCTCAGAATGGGACGTGCTTTCCGCAACCGGCCACTTTGGGAAAGTGCATCCCATTCTGGAAGCGAATTCCGGGTCGCACTTTCCGCAGCCGCTACAGCAACGCCTCGGCCCAAGTCGATTCCCTAAAGCCGGGAATCGCAAAGTCGTCCCCCACCAGCAGCGGACGCTTGACCAGCATGCCGTCGGTCGCCAGCAGCTCGTAGCACTCTCGATCCGTCATACCCGCATCCAGACGCACCTTCAGGCCCAGCTCTCGATATTTCATGCCCGACGAATTAAAGAAACGCCGCACCGGCAGCCCCGAACGAGCAATCCAGGTCGCAAGCTCATCAGCCGTGGGATTATCCAAAACGATATCGCGATCGATATACTCTACCCCATGTTCGTCCAGCCATGCCTTGGCCTTCTTACAGGTCGAGCACTTGGGATATTCAACAAACAGTACGGTCATGGGAATCCTCCGAATATAGATCGGCCAACGCAGGCACACGCCACACGAGGCGCCTTCGTATGATGGGCCAATTGTAGCCCGCGGGTCACACGTTAAACGAACCGTACCCCGAATCCGCGCTTGATAAACGGCAGCAGTTCCATTGCCTCGGGCGTGATATGGCCCGCAACGTTCATGCGCTCGTCACCGGGAAGATCGACCCGCGCAATCTCAAGCTCGCCTTCGTAGCGCCCATATCCGCTATTGCTCACAGCGATCGACCCCGCCTTTCGCGGCAGGCCGGCTCCGGCATCCGTCGGCACGGAATCCGGCTTAAGCTTCGTACGTGACTCCTGAGACCTAAAGATGAGGACACTCGAGTCGGGCCGGTCGTGATGAATCTGCCCGCGCACATAGGCATAACCGGGCTCAAGCTCGCATTGCAGGTCCACGTATCCGGCGGAAACTTGAGCAAACTGCGCCCAGCCCGCATCGGATAGATCGGGGTCGCCGACCAACACAATGTCGCAATCGGCGCCATGTGCAAGCTCAAGCATATTGAGAGCAACCTTTGACGCGCGACCGCGCTGCGCCTCGACCGTCGGCAGTCCCTCGAAAACCGGCCCGCGAACGTTAGCATCACCCGGCACAAAAGCCATGATTTCGAACCCAAGCGCCGCAAGACGAAGATTCGTCCGAGCAACATCTTCAAGAGCTAAACCGGTATAAGGCTTGGGGTAAAAATTGTGGCAGGCGGCAAAACGAGTCACATCGGCACCGGCCTCACGCCACGATGCGATTTCATCAGAACTCACCGTCGATGCATTGACCACAATGCGAAATACACCGGACAGCTCCGCGACCCGCTGGGCGCTAAAGCCATAGTCCAAACGAAGGTATTCCAACCCCAGATCGCGCAGGTCCTCAATGCGCTCAAGCCCGAGCAAATCGCACGTGCGAGGCCCCACATCGGCAATGAGCGCAATGCCGCGGGCGGAAAGCAGCGACAGCACATGACGGACCTTATCGGCATACGCCGCTCCCCCATCCTCGGGAATATGCAGCGAGGTGAACGCATAGCGCGCACCCGCCGCGGCACCACGCTCAATCGTCCGCTCAATATCCTGCAGAGGGCTGGAAAGATAAATCGAAATACCCGTTTTCACGCTTCAACGCTCCTTTAAAAAAGGCCGGCGGAGCAGTTAGCCCCGCCGGCACAACCATAGCATCAAGAAATCTGCCGCGCACCGCGAGCCCCGAGCAACACGGCTCGCGATATCAAACTACTCGCCAAAGAACTCGTTGATCTTCTGCTCGTCGACACCGAAGAACCACGTCAGGACAAAGCCGGCGGCATAGGCAAGCAGCATAGCGGCAACGTAGCCGAGCTGCTGGCCAGGAACGACGATCAGCAGGCCAAACAGACCGGAAACGCCCTGAGAAACCGTGCCGATGTGAAGCAGCGCCGCGAGCGCGCCGCCAAATCCGGCACCCAGGCAGGCCGTCACAAACGGACGAACGAGCGGCAGCGTAACAGCATACATCAGAGGCTCTCCCACACCCAGGATTCCAACGGGAATGGACTCTGCGACGTACTTCTTGAGCTTGGCGTTCTTGGTCTTAAAGTACAGCGCCAAACCGGCACCGACCTGGCCGCCGCCAGCCATCATAAGGATGGGAAGCAGGTAATTGATACCCTTGGTAGCGCCGTCGGGATCGTTGAGCATCTGTCTCTTATACACATCTCCGAGCCCACGAGACTACGCTGCATCTCG
>URGY01000084.1 GCA_900547505.1 uncultured Collinsella sp. | reverse complement strand
CGTAGTCTCGTGGGCTCGGAGATGTGTATAAGAGACAGGCAGCAGCTTGATGAGCGTGGTCTTGCCAGCTCCGGTGGGACCGACGATGGCGATGGTTTGGCCGGGCTGCGCCTCGCAGCTAAAGTCGTGGATGATGGTCTTGTCGGGCGTGTAGCCAAACTTGACATGGTCAAACTCAACGTGGCCGGGGCGCTTCTCGGGAATCTGCGCGTCGGCCTTCTGCTCCTCCTCGGGCGCGGCCAGGAACTCAAAGACGCGCTCGGTGGCAGCGGCCATCGACTGCATCGTGTTGCTCACGTTGCCCAGCTGCTGCACGGGTTGCGTAAAGTTGCGAACGTACTGGATAAAGCTCTGGATGTCGCCGGGCGTGGCATTGCCGGTCAGCGCGAGCTGTGCGCCCACCACGACGACGCCCACGTAGCCCATGTTGCCCACCAGGCTCATAAGCGGCATCATCAGGCCCGACAGGAACTGCGAGCGCCAGCCGCTAATAAAGAGGCGGTCGTTTTGACGGTCGAACTCTTCGATCGAGGCCTCGGCGCGGTCGAACACCTGAATGACGTTCTGGCCGGCAAAGTCCTCCTCGATAATGCCGTTGACGGTGCCCAGGACCTGCTGCTGCTCGCGGAAGTACGGCTGCGAGAAGTGAATCATTACGGTCAGGATAATCGCGGCGGCCGGCAGCGTGAGCACGGTGACGCCGGTAAGCGGCAGGCTGATTGAAAGCATCATGACGAGCACGCCGATTATTTGCGTTACCGACGTGATGAGCTGCGTCACGCTCTGGTTGAGCGACTGGCCCAGCGTATCGACGTCGTTGGTGATGCGGCTGAGCACGTCGCCCTTGCTGTGACCGTTAAAGTAGCTCATCGGCACGACGGCGATCTTGGCGGCGATCTCCTTGCGCATGCGATAACAAATCTTTTGCGTGACGCCGGTCATGAGCCAGCCCTGGATGAGGCTGCAAACAGAGCTTGCCAGATACAGGCAGAGTAAAAAGCCGAGCGTCTTGGCGATCCAGGCAAAGTCGACATCGCCGGTACCGTTGACCTTGGCGACCAGGCCTTCGAACAGCTTGGTCGTAACCTGGCCGAGCACCTTGGGTCCCACAATGTTAAAGACGACCGAGCACACGGCAAAGGCGACGGCGGCAAGCACGGCAACCTTGTGTCGACCGATATAGCCGAGCAGCTGCCTCATGGTGCCCTTAAAGTCCTTGGCCTTTTCGCCACGGCGCATGCCACCCATGCGGCCCATGGGACCACGCTGGCGGGTGGGCTTGGGAATCTGAGTCTTGGTCTCGTCTGCCATTAGTGCTCGCCTCCTTCCATAACGGCTGCAATTTCTTCTTGGGTGAGCCCCAGCTCCTCGGCGGAAAGCTGCGACTGTGCGATCTCCAGGTACGCCGGGCAGCTGTGCAGCAGCTCCTCGTGCGTGCCGGTGCCCACCACATGGCCGTCGTCGAGCACGATGATCTGGTCGGCGTGCATGATGGTCGCGATGCGCTGGGCCACGACCACGAGCGCGGCGTCGGTAACGCTTTTGGCCAGCTCTTCGCGCAGACGCGCGTCGGTCTTGTAGTCGAGGGCGCTAAACGAGTCATCGAACACCACAACCTCGGGCTTTTTGGCCAATGCGCGGGCGATGGCCAAGCGTTGGCGCTGACCGCCCGAGACATTGGAGCCTCCCTGGCTGATGGGGGAGTCGTAGCCGCCCTCACGCTCCGCGATAAAGTCCTCGGCCTGTGCGATGCGTGCCGCCCGGTGCATGTCCTCGTCGCTCACCATGTCGCCGGCAAACTTGAGGTTGCTCTCGACGGTGCCCGAGAACAGACGCCCCTGCTGCGGGATGTATCCAATGCGGCGGCGAAGCTCGGAAAGGGTCATGTCGCGCACGTCGATGCCGTCGAGTGAAATGCTGCCGCCCGTGACGTCGTACAGGCGCGGAATCAGCTGCACGAGCGTGGATTTGCCCGAACCCGTGGAGCCAATGATGCCGAGCATCTGGCCGGCATGCGTGGTGAAGTTTACGCCGCTGATGACATCGGCGCGGGCATCGGGATACTGGAAGCTCACGTCGCGGAAGGTGAGCTCACCGCGCGGCGCGCTGGCAGCAGGCAGTTTGGGCGAGGCGGGGTCGTTGATGCTCGTGGGGCAGGTGATGACCTCTTCCACGCGCTCGGCTGCGACCTCGGCACGGGGCAGAATGACCGACACCATGGTGAGGATCATAAACGCCATGACGATCTGCATGGTGTAGGAGATAAACGCCATCATGTTGCCGACCTGCATCACGCCGTCGGACACGCCCTGCGCGCCAAACCAGACGATAAGCACGGTGATGCAGTTCATGACGAGCATCATGAGCGGCATCATAAAGCTCATGGCGCGGTTGGTGTAGAGCTGCGTGGTCATCAGGTCGAGCGAAGCCTTGTCAAAACGCTCGAGCTCATGCTCCTCGCGGTTGAACGAGCGGATGGGCATAAGGCCGTCGAGCAGCTCGCGGGCGGTAAGGTTCACGCGATCCACAAAGCTCTGCATCTTTTTGAACTTGGGCATGGTGAGGCCCATAAGCACGCCGACGACGGCCGAGACCGCGATGATGGCCACGGCGATGGTCCACTCCAGACCGGTGTGGTTGGCCAGGACGCGCATGACGGCGACGATGCCCATGACGGGCGCCAGTAGGCACATGCGGATAAACAGGGTTGCGGCCATCTGAATCTGCTGAATGTCGTTGGTGCAGCGGGTGATGAGCGAGGCCTGGCTAAACTTGCCCACCTCGGCCGGCGAGAAGTGCATAACCTTGTTGAAGGTCTCGCGGCGCAGGTCGCGGGCGATGGAGCAGGCGGTGCGTGAAGCCACGGCGCCGGTCAGGATGGTGGCGACCAGCGACACCAGACACAGACCAAACATCGTGGTCGCCATGCGGCCTAGGTAGGCGTTCTGCACGTCGGCGGGGTCGATGCCCTGTGCCTTGTACTCGTCCTGCACATAGCTCACGGCGCGCTGAGTGACGATGGAGCCCGACATGGAACCCATTTTGTCTGCCATATCGTTGGCGCCCTCGACGAGCTTGCCCTGGTCGATTAGGCCGCCTTCAACGCCTAGACGCAGGCCCTTCATGGTGATCTTACCGCCGTCGGCATCAATCTGCTTTTGCATGTTCTGCGCCGCTGCGGCCTTCTGCTGCATCTCGGCGAGCTGCTCAGGCGTCATCGCTGCCATCTGTTCGGGCGTGGGCATGGCTTGGGCGCCGCTGTTGTCTTTCTCGCTGGATGCGCCCATCATGTCGCCCATGGAGTCGGCGTCGATGTCCTGGTTGAGCGAAAGGACGACGGTCTCGGGCAGACTCATGATATCGGCGAGCTTGCTGCCGTCGGCGCGCTCATCCTCGGTTCCCTTGTACGTGCGAATCCCGTTTTTGTCTGCCTTGCCAAACGCAGCTTCTACCGTCTTGGCGTCCTTGGCGCTCATAAAGAGCTCAAGGTCGTCGAGCGATTCGGCGCGAATGGTGTCGGGCACGGGCGAGGCGATGCCGCCTTGCTGCACGCCCACGTCGACGATATCGCTCATGTAGGTAGGCAGTGCCAGATCGGCGTTGCAACTGATTACGATAAGTACGATAGCTGCGAACAGTGCCAGGATATGCTTTTTAAAGAGCTTGAGAATCCTCACTCGGCATCTCTCCTTTCTTGATTGCGGTCGATAATTTCGTTGGCACGCCTTAGAAGACGCACCATCTCTTGGGTATCTGTTTCGCCGAGCTGCTCGAGGAAAGCCGCAGTGCGGTCCTCGAATTCCCGACGTTTGATTTCGAGATCCTGGAATCCTTTGTCGGTCACCGTGACGTGTACGCGACGACGGTCGGTCTTTGAGTGCTCGCGCTCGACCCAGCCCTTGGCTTCGAGAGCGCGTAGGATATTGGCGATGCGGGCACTCGAGACCCAGGCGCGATCAGCGAGTTCGCTCGGCGTGAGCGAACCGCCGGCGAGTATGAGGGCGCGCATGACGGCCATCTCGCCGCCGAGGGCTTTGTCCGCAAAGCGCGAAATGCGCTGATGCATGCTGCCGAACTCGGTAAGGAGCTGACGCCCAAGCTCACGGAAATCGGTATCTTCCACCGAAAACCCCTAACACTAGAAACTATTTTCGGTGAAAGATGATACCCCCGCACGCGCACCCTATACGGTAGATTTTGGGACATGCCTAGAAAACAACCTTTAGGCGACCTCCGTACACCGTCGGTATCAGCAAAGTTAGGGGTAGATCTCTGAGCACGTCCTAAAGCCCACTCAGAGGCACTTTACCCTGCTAAAGCTGGCATAACAGCTAGAGTGAACGTCGTACAAAGGCAAGGAAAAAACTAAACAAATCGGTGAACGGTAGTTGTTCACGCTCGCATTTCCTGCGGGTTTGTAAAAAACGCCCTTATGATATAAAAAAAGAAACATATAACAGCCCAGATGGAGAGGGTCGCTATGTTATCCTTCTCAAACGGGTGAAATCTTGGGTTTTGGGTTGCAGTTCCAAGGTGGACAAACGTTTTTCCCTGCACCAACATGTGGTGAAGAACGGAAGAAGCCGGTAGTGCAAGCCGAAAATTCAAGAATTCAATAAGCAGCGGTGTGAGAGAGCGCCGCATTACACGTAACTAGGAGCGTGGTTACACAATGCAGGAGGCATGGGAAGGCTTCAAGGAAGGCATTTGGACGGGAGAGGTTGACGTCCGAGACTTCATCCAGAAGAACTACACCCCCTACGAGGGCGATGAGTCGTTCCTCGTAGGTCCGACCGAGCGTACCAAGGAGCTGTGGGGCGAGGTTCTCGACCTGCTGCTTAAGGAGCGCGAGCAGGGTGGTGTCCTCGATATGGACACCAAGACCGTCACGGGTATCGTGAGCCACCCCGCTGGCTACATCGATAACGCCCACCGCGAGAAGGAGACCATCGTCGGCCTCCAGACCGACAAGCCGCTCAAGCGCGCTCTGCACGTCAACGGCGGTATCCGCATCGCTTGCCAGGCCGCCAGCCAGCACGGCTACAAGGTCGACGAGAACGTTGTCGAGCGCTACACCTTCGAGCGCAAGACCCACAACGCCGGCGTCTTCGATGTTTACACCCCCGAGATGCGTGCTTGCCGCTCGGCTCACATCATCACCGGTCTGCCCGATGGCTATGGCCGCGGCCGCATCATCGGCGACTACCGTCGTGTCGCCCTGTACGGTGTCGACTACCTGATTAAGGACAAGGAGGCCCAGAAGGCTTCCACCCCGACGGTCATGACCGCCGACAACATCCGCGATCGTGAGGAGCTGCAGGAGCAGATCCGCGCCCTCGGCGAGCTCAAGATGATGGCCGAGACCTATGGTTTCGACATTTCCAACCCTGCTACCAACACGCAGGAGGCCATCCAGTGGATGTACTTCGCCTACCTTGCTGCCGTCAAGGAGCAGAACGGCGCCGCTATGTCCATCGGCCGTACCTCTACGTTCATCGACATCTATGCTGAGCGCGACCTTGCCAACGGTACCTTCACCGAGGAGCAGATCCAGGAGTTCGTGGATCACTTCATCATGAAGCTCCGCATGGTCAAGTTCGCCCGTACTCCCGAGTACCAGGCCCTGTTCACCGGCGACCCGCAGTGGGTCACCGAGTCCATCGGCGGCATGGGTGTTGACGGCCGTACGCTCGTTACCAAGATGAGCTACCGCTACCTGCACACGCTCGAGAACATGGGTACCAGCCCCGAGCCCAACATGACCGTTCTGTGGTCGACCCGTCTGCCCGAGAACTTCAAGAAGTTCTGCGCCAAGACTTCCGTCGCCAGCTCCTCGATCCAGTACGAGAACGACGACCTCATGCGCGTCTATCACGGCGACGACTACGGCATTGCCTGCTGCGTGTCCTCCATGCGCATCGGCAAGGAGATGCAGTTCTTCGGCGCCCGCGCCAACCTTGCCAAGTGCCTGCTCTACGCACTCAACGGCGGTGTTGACGAGGTCTCCAAGAAGCAGGTCGGCCCCAAGTATCGCGCCGTCGAGGGCGATACGCTCGATTACGACGACGTTGTGGCCAAGTACAACGACATGATGAAGTGGCTCGCTGGCGTGTACGTCAACTCGCTGAACATCATTCACTACATGCACGACAAGTATTGCTACGAGCGCATCCAGATGGCTCTGCACGACAAGCACGTGCACCGCTGGTTCGCTACGGGCATCGCTGGCCTTTCCGTCGTGGCTGACTCCCTGTCCGCCATCAAGTACGCCAAGGTTCACCCCGTCCGTGACGAGAACGGCATCATCGTCGACTTCGAGACCGAGGGCGAGTTCCCCAAGTACGGTAACGACGACGACCGCGTCGACCAGATTGCTCACGACGTTGTGCACCAGTTCATGGAGTACATCCGCATGAACGACACCTACCGCAACTCCGTGCCCACGACCTCGGTTCTGACCATTACCTCCAACGTCGTGTACGGTAAGAAGACCGGCTCCACGCCCGACGGCCGCAAGGCTGGCCAGCCGTTCGCCCCGGGTGCTAACCCCATGCACAAGCGCGATAGCCACGGCGCCATCGCTTCGCTGTCTTCGGTTTCCAAGCTCCCGTTCCGCGATGCTCAGGACGGCATCTCCAACACCTTCTCCATCATCCCGAGTGCGCTCGGCAAGGAGGACCAGGTGTTCTTTGGCGATATCGACCTTGATCAGCTGGGCGAGTAACTATTGTTAGTGCTATACTAACAATAACGATTACTGATTAGTGCGCCGGTTTCGGCCGGCGCCTATTAATCGAAGGAGACACATTATGAAGGTTTCTGAAGTTTCCGAGACTCAGGCCGATAACCTGGTCCACATGCTCGACGCTTACGCCGAGAAGGGTGGCCACCACCTGAACATCAACGTCTTCAACCGTGAGACGCTGCTTGACGCTCAGGCTCACCCCGAGAAGTACCCGCAGCTGACCATCCGCGTTTCCGGCTATGCCGTGAACTTCCACACGCTCACCAAGGAGCAGCAGGACGAGGTCATTTCGCGTACCTTCCACGACAAGTTCTAAAGGGGTTTAACTCCCGCAGGATCGCCGGGCCGCTTTGGGTTACTTTCCAAAACGTCCTCGGACATGCAAAGGGCTCCGCTG
>URGY01000083.1 GCA_900547505.1 uncultured Collinsella sp. | reverse complement strand
GTCTCGTGGGCTCGGAGATGTGTATAAGAGACAGCAAATATCTCGGTCACTGACTTGCCGCATCGACGCACGACCAGGCGATCGGTATCGATGAATCGACGTTTGAACATAGTGCCCACGTTGCGCGCAAGCGTCGACTTGCCCGCGCCCAAAAAGCCGATAAAGAAGATATGGTCGCAGCCGTGTTTGATGTGCTGAGACATGACGAAACCTATTCCTCGCAGGGAAGGTCGCGCAGGGCCCGGCGCTCAAAGATACGGAAGATCTGCGTGTACCACAGGTCCTGGGTTGCCTGCGGCTTGACCAGAATAGTGTCAACGCCGGCAAAGTTACCGCTCCACACGTCCGTGTACAGCTGATCGCCGATCAGCACGGCCTCGTCGGCCGTGGCGCCCAGACGCTTAAGACCCGCCTTCAGGGCAAACGGGGCGGGCTTCATGGCGTGGCTGATGGCCTCGAGCCCCAACTCGCGCGCCGACGCCATGACCTGGTCGCGATGCCAGTTATTGGATACCATGCACAGCTTAAAACCCTTAGTATGGGCGGCCTCGAGCCAAGCGGAAACCGCAGCGGGAACCTGCTCGGTATCACGCGGCACCAGGGTGTTGTCGCGATCGAGCAGAATGGCGCGCTTGCCGTCGGCCCAGAGGGTATCGAGGTCGATGCGATCGACCGAGGCAACATATCGTTTGGGGCTAAAAATCCTCATGATCAATTCCAAGACTGTTGGTGCTCTTCGTAGGTCTTCGAGAAATACTCCTCGTCCTGTGTAATGTAGAAATACAGGTCATCGGAGTCGGTCGGCTCAAGGGTAGCCTTGAGCGCCTCGAGCGACGGAGAGCAGATGGGCGTAGGCGGCAGACCCTCGTGCTTATAGGTGTTATACGGGCTATCGCTCTGCAGGTCATCGGCGGTAACCTCGCCACCGGTGACGTACATCATGGTGGCGTCGCTGTTGAGGTAGCGCAGACCATCGAGCTTGCCCGCCAGACGGTTGTAGAAGACCGAGGCCACATGCGCGCGCTGGTCGGCGTTGAGGCCCTCGCGCTCGACGACCGAGGCAAGGTTAACGATGTCGTAATCGGACATCTCCACGCCATAGCGCTCCTTGATCTTGGCCTCGCAGCTGGCAAAGTCAAGCGACTTATACTCGGCGTTGAACTGGTCAAGCATGGCGCGAATCACATCATCGGCAGACGGGTCCTTGCCCAACGAATACGTCTTGGGGAATAGGAAGCCCTCGAGCGAATCGTTTGCAGCGCCCTCAAGGAAGCTATAGTCCTTCACATAGTTGGAGGCCTTTGCCTGATTGAGGAAGTCTTCCTTAGAAATGCTGTCGTACGCCTTGGCCACGCGGTCGGCGACCTGATCGACCGTCAGCCCCTCAGGAATCGTGAGCGCATCGGAGCCCGCATTGGGGCCTTCCATGAGCTGCTGAACGACCTTGGTCGCGTCCATGAGCGTGGTGAACGAATACTTACCCGGCTTGAGAGACATATCGGCGTTGAGCTTTTTGACCGCAGCGTAATAATCCTTGGGATTTTCGACGATATGGTTCTCGGAGAGAATCGAAGCGATGGTGTCACCCGAGGCACCATCGGGAATCGTGATAGTAACTTGCTGGCCAGCAGCAACTTTCGCATCCTCACCGGCAAAGAAGCCCTTGACGGCTGGCACGACAAAGAAAACGATCGCGACAAGCGCAAGCACGGCGACGACGCCACCGATAATCATAGGCACCGGGGAGCTTTTCTTTTGGGCACCACGGCGGGCGTGCGTGTTATAGCTCGAGCGCGTGACCGGAGCAACGCCGTGCGAGCCATGAGCATGATGTGCGTGGGAGCGTGATTGCGGGGCCTGCCCCTGCGCGCGCTGGGCAGGAGCCTGCTGCTTAAAACGAGCGCCGCCAGCGGGCTGCGCGGGACGAGCGGCGGGCTGTTGGGCAGCACGCTGAGTAGGTTGAACCGAACGCTGAGCAGGCTGAGCCGAACGCTGCGTCGGCTGCTCCGGGCGCTGGCCAGGCTGAGCAGGGCGCGGCACGGGCTTCCGTGAACGATTCTGCTGGCGCGGATCGGAAGCGCTAGGCATGCTGAACCTCCTCGTTTTTACGATCGAGCCATGTCTGCAAGAACAGGCTGGCGGCGATCATGTCAATCTTGCCCCTCATCTGCTTTTCGTTGAGCCCCTGCTCTCGCAGGATTCGCTTGGCCTCCTGCGAGGACAGACGCTCGTCCTCAAACTCCAGAGGCAGATCGAGCTCGTCGGCAATCTTTTGGGCCACGGCGGCGACGCGCTCGGCCTGGGGGCCGGGCTCACCGGCCATGGTCAAGGGACGTCCGCTTACCAGGATATCGGGCTCATAGTCCTCGACCAGGTAGCGAAACGTCTTTGCCATGCCAGTGACCTCGGCAGCAGGAAGCACCTTGACAGGCATCGCCATCTTGCCATCACGGCTCGAGACGGCAATGCCAATCCTGGTCTCCCCTATGTCCAGCGCGAGCGCGACCACAGCGACTACTTAAGTTCTTAGGCGCCGAGCGCGGTCTTGGCGGCCGCGAGGGCATCGGCGATACCGGCGGCGTTCTTGCCACCGGCCTGGGCCATGTTGGGACGGCCGCCACCGCGACCGTCGACCAGGCCCGCGATCTGCTTGATCACGTTGCCGGCGTGGAAACCGGCCTTCACAGCCTCATCGGAGCCGGCGGCGAGCAGGGCCGGGGTGCCCTTCTCGGTCACGCTGGCAACAACGCAGGCGACGGGGCCGGCGACCTTCTGATGCACGGTATCCCAAACGTTGCGCAGGTCGGCGGCCTCGAGACCCTGAAGCTCAGCGACAACGAGCTTGTAGCCATTCAGCTCGACAGCGCCGTCGATGGCGCTGGAGATCGCATCGGAGGAGCCACCGGTGAGAGCCTTTTTGAGCTTGCTGGAAGTCTCGCGCAGCTCGGCCTGCAGGTTCTCCACGCGGGCGGGAACCTCGTCGACGCGGCACTTGAGCGCAGCGGCGGCGGCGTCAACGAGCGCCAGGCGGTCGGCCATGTAATCGAGAGCACCCTTGGAGGTCACAGCCTCGATGCGGCGGACATTCGAGCCCGTGGAGGACTCGGAAATGATCTTGAACAGGCCGATCTCGGCGGTATTGGCGGCATGGGTGCCACCGCAGAGCTCGCGGGAGAACGGCTGGTCCTCGGCGCCCACGGAGACGACGCGGACGACATCGCCGTACTTCTCGCCAAAGAGGGCGACAGCACCAGCGGCCTTGGCCTCGTCGATGCCCATGACGCGGGTCACGACCGGCTTGGAAGCGAAGATCTGCTGATTGACCAGGTCCTCGACAGCCTTGAGCTGCTCGGAAGACAGGGCCTCGAAGTGCGTGAAGTCAAAGCGCAGGTGCTCGGGCGTCACCAGCGAACCGGCCTGGGAGACATGCTCGCCCAGGACCTGCTTAAGCGCAGCGTCGAGCAGGTGGGTGGCGGTGTGGTTGCGGCGCAGGAAACCACGGCGCTCGGCGTCGAGCGCGGCAGTCACGGTAGCGCCGACGGTCAGCGTGCCCTCGGCAATGTGGGCGACGTGAGCATACAGGCCGTTGTGGTTCTTGGTGTCGGCAACAGTCAGCGCAACGCCCTCGGCGGAAAGCTCACCGGCGTCGCCCTGCTGGCCACCCATCTCGGCGTAGAACGGGGTGCGGTCGAGCACGACCTCGACGTCCTCGCCGGCGGCAGCGGACTCGACGGACTCACCGTTGCGAACGATGGCGACAACCTTGGCGCCCTCGATGACGTCGTTGTCATATCCTTCGAACTCGGTCGCGGCAACCTTGTCGGAAAGCTCGACCCACACGTCGTTGAAGCTACCCCAGGCATCGCCCTTGGCATTGGCGCGGGCGCGGGCCTTCTGGTCCTCCATGCAGGCGGTAAAGCCGTCCATGTCGACGTCGTGGCCGGCAGCGCCGGCGATCTCGACGGTCAGGTCGATGGGGAAACCAAAGGTGTCGTGTAGCTTAAAGGCAACGTCGCCCGGAAGGACGGCGCCGTCAGCGAGTGCAGCCAGGGCCTCATCCAGGTACACGCGGCCGTTGTCGAGCGTCGTGGAGAAACGCTCCTCCTCGGAGGCGACGATGCCCTTGACGAGCGCGACGTTCTTGAGCAGCTCGGGATAGGCCTCACCCATCTGAGCGTTGACCTCGTCGATGAACTTGGTCAGGAAAGCGCCCTCGATGCCCAGCAGGCGGCCGTGGAACACGGCACGACGGAGCAGGCGGCGAAGAACGTACTCGCGACCCTCGTTACCGGGCAGGATGCCGTCCGAGATCATAAAGTCGACAGCGCGGGAGTGGTCGGCGATGATGCGCAGAGAACGGCTGGCACCGGAGTAATCGTCGGCGTCATAGGTCTTGCCGCTGATCTCCTCACCGAGCTTGATGAGATGCTGCATCAGATCGCCGTCGTAGTTAGCGGTCTTGTGCTGCATGATAGCGGCCATGCGCTCCAGACCCATGCCCGTATCGAGGTTGCGGTGCGGCAGCTCCGGCATGGAGCCGTCCTCCTGGCGGTCGTACTGGGTAAACACGAGGTTCCAGAACTCAAGGAAGCGGTCGCAGTCGCAGCCGGGCTTGCAGTCGGGGCTGCCGCAACCGACCTCCTCGCCCATGTCAAAGTAGATCTCGGAGCACGGACCGCAGGGGCCGGTGGGGCCAGCGGCCCAGAAGTTGTCGTCCTCGCCCAGACGCGAGATGTGGTCCTCGGCAACGCCCAGGGAGCGCCACACGTCGTGGGTCTCGTCGTCCTCGGTAAAGACGGTGAAGTACAGGCGGTCGAGCGGCAGCTTGAACTCCTTGGTGATGAGCTCAAAGGCCCAAGCGCAGGCCTGCTGCTTGGAGACGCCGCCAAAGGAGAAGTCGCCGAGCATCTCAAAGAAGGACAGGTGACGGCCGTCCTCGCCGATGCAGTCGATGTCGTTGGTGCGGACGCACTTCTGGCAGGAGATCGCGCCGATCTCCTTCATGGTCTTCTTACCCTGGTAGTACTCCTTAAACTGGTTCATGCCGGCGTTGGCAAGCAGCAGCGAAGGATCGTCGGGGACGAGGGACGAAGAAGGATAGAGCTTAAGACCGCGCTCCTCAAAGAAGTTGAGGAACTTAGAGCGAATCTCGGCCGTAGTCATTGACGGGTAGTCAGCACTCATAGAGGGAATCTCCTCGGTTTCACATCGAAACAGTTCAAACGTAACGATATTACCATCCCACCGCCCCAGCGCAAAAAAGAGGGCCGCCAAACAGCGACCCTCCAGCGAAAGTGCATGTTATTTAGGACTAAGCAATCCTTTGAAAAAAATGGGTTTGGTAAAATGCTATATAAGAACCATCCGGAAGGAGCGATCGATGAAAAGCAAACGATTTGTCCTGAATGCACTTCTGGTAGTGGCACTTTTAGCGCTCTTGGCCTTCTCCCAATGGTACGCAAACCAACCAGCATTTGGCTACGTACTGTATGCAGTGTCGTCCGGCGACAACGCTTATTGCACTCTACGCGCAATTGACGTTCTCTATTTCTATGTAGCCGGCCCCTTATCAATCGCTTTGCTCGTGTTTCTTGTCTTTTACAACATCAAGAAACGCTAACGGGACCTATTTGGAATCCGAATCGTCCATGGAGCCGTCGATGCCGGTTTTGGTGTCGTCGTCCGTATTGGAATCGTCATCCTTGGCGAAGGGGTTCTTGAAAAAGCCTGTCGCGTCGGGCTGAAGACCCGACAGCTTAATCCAGGGATTATCGAGTTCTGGTTTGGGCATAGCCTTAGCCTCCGGCGCAGTCTCGTTGCCGATGAGCTCGGACTCATAGATGAACGTATCGTCTCCAAGCGCGTCATAGGCGGCGACCGGGTTGCCCTCGGCATCGCGATACGGCGTTCCCTTAAACACGGCGCCGTCGTATGCCACGAGCTGGCGGCCGGTCTCGTTCTCAAAGTAGTAGACGAAAATGCCCTTGAGGGCCGCGCACAGCGGAATGGCGATGACCATGCCGATGGGACCCATGAGTGCCGAACCAATAACGAGGGCCGTCAGGCTCATGACGGGATGCACCTGCACCGAGCTCTGCATAACCTTAGGCGAAATGACGTTGTCGGTGACATTTTGGGCCACCATGGTCACGACAAGCGTCCACAACGCCAGCATCGGGCTGAACATAAAGCCGAGCACCGTGGCGATCGCCGCGCTCACCCAGGGACCGACAACCGGGACCAAATGCATAATGCCGGTAAAGATGGCCATGAGTGCGGCATACGGATGCCCGATGATCGTAAAGCCGATAAAGGCGAGGATGCCACCGCAGATCGACGTTACGACCATGCCACGCATGTAGCCGCCGACCGAGCGCGAAAGAATCGCGACCATAAAACGGTACGAGGTCTCCTTTTCCTGACCAATGATGGTGCAGACCTCGTGGTGCATACGGGGATAGTCGCAGGCCAACCAATAGGCAAGCACTAAGCCAAGAAAGATAACAAACAGCTGCGACGCGGTATTGGTGATGAGGGGGAATACACCACGGCCAAGCTCGGCGGCAATCTGTGAGACATACTTGGACGCCACCGTAACGAGCGAAGAAAGGTTATCGTCCAGATACTCCTTGAGCGGCGTGTTGTTGAGCGTCTTGGCATGCGAGATCATCTCATTGAGGTCGCCACCGGCAACACGAAGCTGCTCGGGCAGGCGGCTCAGGACTTCCATGATCTGACCAAAGAGAATCGGCGACAAGATGCAAACGACGCCGACGAGCACGGCAACGACCACAATAAGCGCGATGAGCGAACCGATGCCGCGATTCACACCATGGTGCTCGAGCCAGTTGGTGATCGGCGACATCACAAAGGCGATGATGGAGCCGACTGCCAAAAACTCGATAACCGGCGCCAGGATGCCCATAAGGTTAAAGATGACGGCAGCGATGACAATGCAGCCGACAACAGCCCAAATGCGCAGCGTCAGAATACGGGTATCGCGAAGCGTGCGGTCGGTTTGTTGGGGGTGCTCACTCATGAACGAACCATCACTCCGTCGGGGTCAATCTTGTCTTGAATCTTCTTAAGGGTACGGCGCAGCAGGCGCGAGACCTGTACCTGCGAGATGCCCAGCTTCTTGGCGATCTCGATCTGGGTCATGCCCTTCACAAAGCGCAGCTCGATCACCTCGCGCTCGCGCGGCGAGAAATCGCGAATGGCCTCCTCAATCACCAGGCGGTCATCGGTAAAGTCGAGCTCGTTGTCGTCGTCGGCATAGCGGTCGAGAATCGAAGGCGCATCGTCGGAGTCGGATGCACCGGGGGCCTCGATGGGCACCGAGG